>JBGPLW010000001.1:0-41751 GCA_041486645.1 Gaiellaceae bacterium
ATCACGCTGCAGGACATCTTCGCCGCCAAGCCGCCGGACGAGGAGCACAATCCGACCGGCGGCCGGTCGCGCCTGCTCTCGCCGCTGCAGTGCACGGGCCTCAAGCCGCAGTTCCTCGAGAAGCTCGCCGCCAACGGCGTCGTTCTCCCGCCGAGCTTCTTCGGTCAGGAGGAGAACCCAGAGGCGCCGCGCTCGGCGTTCTCGGCGACGAGCTTCGAAGGTGCATTCGAGTGATGCGCCGAGCCGTCACGGCGGTTGTCGTCGCACTCGCGCTCGTTCCCGTTGCCTCTGCCGCCTCGCCGGTCAAGATCGCCGGAACCGACACAGCCGGCTACCCGCGCCTTGTCGTCAACGTCGTCACCGCGAGCCCGGCGGCGACTGCGCCGCGGCTGCGGGAGGACGGTGTGCCCGCCTCGGGCCTCGACGCCGTCAACCTCGGAGCGGCGAAGAGCGTCGTGGTGGCGATCGACAACTCGCAGTCGATGAAGGGCAAGTCGATCGTCGACGCGGCTGCAGCTGCCCGCGCCTTCGTCGACGCGAAGGCTCCGGGAGATCGCGTCTCGGTCTTCTCCTTCGGCCGGCACACCCTTCAGCTGACGGGCTTCTCGGCGTCGTCCGCCGAGGCCGACGGCGTGCTCCAGGGGCTGGCCGTCGACAGCAGCCCGGGAACGGCGCTGTACGACGGTGTCGTCGCGGCGGCGAAGGCGCTGAGCGCGTCCACTCAGCCCGGCCGCGTGATCATCGTCCTCACCGACGGACGCGACGTGTCGAGCTCAGCCACGCTCGAGGCAGCCGTCGCTGCCGCGCGAAGCGCTGATGCGTCGATCTACCCGATTGGGATCGAGAGCTCCGACTTCGATCCCGGCGCGCTTCGCACGCTGGCCGGTGAAACCGGCGGCACGTACCACGGCGCCGGGTCGACCGCTCAGTTGCAAGGCGTGTACGCGTCGATCGCCTCGGAGCTCGATCGAACCTGGCGCCTCGGCTATGTCACGTCGGCGCGCCCGGGCGATCGCGTCCGCCTTCGCGTCACCGTCGCCGGAGTGGGCGCGACCGAGGAGTCGCTCGCGGTGCCGGTGGCCTTCGGCCAGGCGGTCGACGTTCCGCCGTCGCGCGCTCTGCCGGCGGTCGTCTACACGCCGGTTGGGACGGTTGCTCTCGGCCTGCTCGTGGGCGCGCTCGTCGCCGGCGCGCTCTTCTCCCTGACACGGATCCGGCGGCGGAACTGGGTGCAGCAGCGGCTCGCCCCGCACGTCGTCCAGACGGTGCAGCGCGGGAATCAGGCGGACCGGCTCTCGTTCCTGAAAGCGCTCTTCCGCGCGACGGAGGGAGCGTTCGGCCGGCATGCGAAGTGGCGCTCGATCGAGCGGATGCTCGTGCGCGGCGGCGTGCCGCTTCGTCCGGCGGAGTTCGTGTGGCTGATGATCGGGTGCGGCGTCGGAGCGGGACTGCTCTTCGGTGCTGCCGGCGCACCGGCGCTGCTCACGCTCGTCGCGTTGGGGGTCGGCGGCTTTCTTCCATACGGGTTCGTCGCCTACCGCGTGCGGCGCCGCGTCAAGGCGTTCGAGGAGCAGCTTCCGGACATCTTGACGACGATCGCAGCGACGTTGAAGGCCGGCCACTCGTTCAAGCACGGCCTGCAGGCAGTGCTCGACGAGGCGCAGCCGCCCGCCAGTGACGAGTTGAGGCGCGTGCTCACGGAGGCCGGCCTCGGTCGCCCGCTCGACGACGCGCTCGGCGACATGGCAGACCGCATCGGCTCGGAGAACTTTGGTTTTGCGATCACGGCCGTGACGATCCAGCGGCAGGTCGGTGGATCGCTCGCGACGCTCTTCGACATGGTCTCCGAGACTGTGCGAAACCGGCAGCAGTTCGCGCGCAAGATCCGCTCGCTGACCGCGATGGGGCGCATGTCGGCGTACACGCTCGTCGGTGTCCCCTTCTTCATCGCCGGGATCGTGTCGCTGATGAATCCCGAGTACATGCGGCCCCTCTTTCATACGTCTGCCGGCCACCTCCTGCTCTTCGCCGGGATCGGAATGATCGGTGTCGGCTCCTTGGTCCTGAAAAAGATCGTCTCCTTCAGAGGGTGAGCACATGCTGCTTCTGATCATCGCCTCCGCCTGCTTCGCCGGCTCCGTGTACGTCCTCGGCCAGGTTGCGACGCAGCCCGAGCGCGAGCGGCGCTCACTGGTGCGGCGAGCCGCGCATTACGGCGCCGTCCGCACCGCCGCCTCTCGCGAAGAGCGGCTCTCGCTGCGCGAGCGCGTCGTGGTGCCCGCAGCGGCGCGGATCGCGCAGGCGATGCTGCGACTGAACCGCCGCGAGAATCTCGAGCAGGTGCAGCAGCGCTTGCTCGCCGCCGGCCTCAGCTCGGTGTCGCCGAGCAGCTTCCTCGCGACGAAGGCTCTGCTCGCCGTCGGCGGCGGTCTCTTCGGCCTGGTGATCTGGGTCGGGACCGGAAGCGCCATGGGTTTCCTGATGCTCGTCGGCACGGCCGGGATCGGCTACATGGCCCCGAGCTTCGTCGTCGGCTCGCGCGTCCGCCGGCGCCGTGACGCCGTGCAGGCCGCCCTTCCGGACGCACTCGATCTCCTCGCAGTCAGCGTCGAGGCAGGACTCGGCTTCGACGCCGCGATCTCGAAGCTGGTCGAGCACATGGACGGGCCTCTGATCGACGAGTTCGGTCTCGCACTCAGCGAGATGCGCGTCGGTGAGGCGCGGCAGGACGCGCTGAAGAAGCTGTCGGCGCGCATCGACTCGCCGGAGCTCGGAGCGTTCGTGCGCGCGATCATCCAGGCAGACCAGCTCGGCATCTCACTCGGGCGCATCCTGCGCGTGCAGGCCGTCGACTCGCGCCTGAAGCGGCAGACCGCCGCCGAGGAGAAGGCGATGAAAGCGCCGATCAAGATGCTGTTCCCGACCGTCGTCTTCATCTTCCCGGCGATGTTCATCGTCATTCTCGGGCCGGCAATGCTCAACCTCGCGAAGGTCTTCAAGCTCTGATGGCGGGCGCGAGGGAAAAGGGCTTTGGCACCGGCCTGCGGGCGCAGCTCGAGAAGAAGCAGGACGCGCGCTCTGCCGCGCCGACCGACGCCGAGCACGGAGAGGAGCCGCGGTCGGTCAGCGAGGCAATCGCCGTCGCCACGCTTCAGGCGGAAGGTGTCACGGAGCTCCGGGCCGAGCTTGCAGCAGCGCGTGCGCGCGAGCAGGAGTTGCGTGCGTCACTTGCCGCACAGAAGCACGCAGTCGACATCGAGCAGCAGACGGTGCAGCGCACCGAGCAGCTCGATGAGCGGATGGCGCAGCTCGCCGCGGCAGAGGCCACCGTCGCCGCACGCGAGCGCGCGGCCGCCGAGCAGTTTGCGGAGGCAGAAGCGCTCCGCGAGGCGATCGCCGCGCAGCACGAGTCGTTCACCGACGCCGGGACCAGGGCGGACGAACGCGAGCGGCAGATCGAGCTCAAGGCAAAGGAGCTGAAGGAGTCAGAAGCAGCACGCGCCGCGGCGGCGGCCGAGCTGAAGCAGCAGACCGCGGCGATCGCCGAGCGCGAGGCCGCGCTGTCGCAGGCGGAGAGTGAGGTTGCGCGTGGCCAGGCACAGCTCGAAGCCGGGCTCGCGAAGCTCAGCGAGCTCGATCATCGAGAGGGGACGATCGGGCAGACACAGGCGGAACTCGAGCGGCGCGAAGCGGAGCTGCGCATCTCGGCGGAGCGGTTTGCAGGCATCGAGCAGCGCGAGGCGACCGTGGCGGCGCGCGAAGTGCACGTCGCCGAGACCGCTTCGGCGCTCGCGACGCGCGAGGCCGAGCTCGCCGCTGGTCTCGAGCGCTTTGCAGAGCTCGAGCAGCGCGAGCAGGCTGTGCGCGCGCGCGAAACGGAGCTGCGTGGGCAGGAAGAACGAGTCAAGGTCGGGCTCGTGACTCAGAGCGAAGGCCTCGGCCGGCTCGCCGAGCTCCAGGCGCGCGAGGTCATGATCGCCGCCCGCGAGGCGGAGGTGCTTGCGCGCGAAGCGCTCGGGCGCGACCAGGTCGACCGCGACTCGGAGTCGGTGGCGACGCGTGCCCAGCTGCTCGACCGGCGCGAGCTGGAGCTCGCCGCACGGGAAGCGGAGCTGCACCGCGCCGAAGCGGCGGTGGCCCGCGCGAGCTCGGAGCCGGACGGCGAGCTCGAAGCGGAGCTCGAGGCCGAGCGCCAGCGCCTGAGCGAGCGCGAGCGCTTCATCGCCGCGCGCGAGGCGGCGCTCGTGGAGCGCGAGGCCGAGCTCGAATCGAGAGTCGCGAGTGGCGGCGTCGCAGTTCCTATCGACGTCGGCGCGCGGACAACGGCGCTCGCCGAGCAGGAGCGCGAGCTTCTGTTGCGCGAAGCGCGGCTCGAGGCCGATGGCGACATCCGCGAGGACAAGCTCGACAAGCGCGAGGCCGCCGTGGCGGAGCGGGAGGAGAAGCTCCGGCGCCGCGAGGGCGACCTCGGCGCCTACGTCGCGCAGGTGCAGGACGACTTCGACCGCCGCGACTCCGAGTGGTGGGCGAAGCAGCTGGGCGACAAGCCGCTGCAGGCCGCTTCCTAGCAACCTGCTTTCAAGCAGGTTGCAGTCGTTGGACGACTGCAACGAGGCTGAAGCCTGGTTACGCCTCCCTGCTGCGGGCATCATGGTTCCGTGCCCCCGCTCGACGACATCACCCGCGGCCTCCGACTGCTGCGGGATCGCATCGCCGTCGCCGCCGGCGCGAACGACGCGCTCGACATCGTGCGCGAGCAGCTCGCGCGCCCGGAGCCCGCGCGGCCGCTCGCCGACCTCCAGCGCGAGCTCGACTCGCTCGTCGGGCTCGCAACGGTGAAGGAGCAGGTGCGCGGTCTCGTCGCGTTCCTCCAGGTGCAGGGCCGCCGCCTCGAGTACGGGCTGCCCGAGGTCGCGACGTCGCAGCATCTCGTCTTCCTCGGCAACCCGGGGACCGGCAAGACGACGATCGCGCGGCTGCTCGCGCAGATGTACCGCTCGATGGGCCTGCTCGAGAAGGGTCATCTCGTCGAGGTCGATCGCGCCGACCTCGTCGGCGAGTACGTCGGCTCGACTGCGATCAAGACCGACCGCGCGATCCGGCGGGCGCTCGACGGCGTGCTGTTCATCGACGAGGCGTACTCGCTCGCGCCGCGCGGCGCGCAGCTCGACTTCGGCCCGGAGGCGATCGAGACGATCCTCAAGCGGATGGAGGACTACCGGCACCGGCTCGTCGTGATCGTCGCCGGGTATCCGCGGCTCATGCACAGCTTCCTCGACTCGAATCCGGGGCTGCGTTCACGTTTCGCGCGCGAGATCGTCTTCCCCGACTACACGACCGGCGAGCTACTCGAGATCACGCGCGACATCGCCGCGCGCAACGAGTACACGCTCGCGCCGGACGCCGAGCAGGAGCTGACGCGGATCTTCGACGGCGTCAAGCGCAGCGAGGGCTTCGGGAACGCACGCTTTGCACGCACGCTCTTCGAGCAGGCGCTGAACACGCAGGCGCTCCGTCTCGCAGAGCAGAACGGCACGTCTCTGGCCGAGCTCGGCGCGACCGAGCTGATGGCGCTGCACGCGCCGGATCTCTCCGCCGCCGCCCGCGCGCTCGGCGAGGAGACGGCCGTCGCGCCGCGCCGCCGCTGGGGCCGTTAGCCGCGGCCAGCTGATTCAATGCGGCGCGATGGCGTCAGCGTCCGCGACCCTTCCGCTCGCGGCGCAGCACCGCCGCGGCCGCGCGTACGTCGCGCTCGCGGCGGTCGCCTGGTCGACGGCGGGCATCCTCCAGCGCGAGCTCTCCGTCGGTGTGCCGACGCAGCTCGCGGGGCGCGCGTTCTTCGCGGTGGTCGGGCTGCTCGCGTACATCGCCGTTGCGGAGCGCGGTGCAGTCGTGCGTGCCTTCCGTGCGATCGGCCGCGGCGGCCTCGCGGTCGCTGCCTTGATGGCGATCTCGTCCGGCTCGTTCCTGATTGCGCTGAACCACGCGACGGTTGCGAGCATCCTCTTCATGCAGGCGCTCGCGCCGCTGCTCGCCGCGGTGCTCGGCATGCTGCTCGGCGAGCCCGTCTCGCGGCGCACCTGGCTCGCGATGACGATCGCCATCGGCGGCGTCGCGCTGATGGTCGGCGGCCCCGGCCGCCCGAGCGCACTCGGCCTCGGGCTATCCGTCCTGATGACGTCGTCGTTCGCGGGGACGCTTGTGATCACGCGGCACCTACGCGACGTCTCGATGGCGCCGGCCACGTGCCTCTCGCAGGTCGTCGTGTTCGTCGCCGCAGTTCCGTTCACGCATCCCGGCGCGGTCGGCGCGCGCGACGCCGGCCTGCTCGTCGCGCTCGGCGTCGGGCAGATCGGCCTCGGTCTCGTCTTCCTCACGATCGGCGGGAGGCTCATCCCCGCCGCCGAGGTTGCGCTCATCACGCTGCTCGAGGCCGTGCTCGGCCCACTCTGGGTGTGGGCGTTCCTCTCGGAGCAGCCGAGCGCCGCGACGCTTGCCGGCGGCGCGATCGTGCTCGCGGCCGTCGCGATTCAGGCAGGGCGCGCCGTGGGCCAGGCACCGCCGCCGCCCTGAGCGAGCGTCACGATGCTGTCGCGCGACGCTGCCAGCGCTCGTTCCAGTTGTCCCGCGTGAGGCCGGAGATGAGCGCGCGCTGGAGGAGCTGCCCCGCGTTGCCTCGCCCGAGCAGGTGCACGCGAATCGGCAGCTCCTGCAGCTGCAGCGCGACCGTCGTCTCCATTGCGGGCAGCGAGCGCTCTTCCTCTGCGGCATACGCGGCGCGCGCGCTCGGGCGCCGGCTCACGCGCACGTCCCAGCTCGTCACGCCTGCTGCCTTGTCCCAGCTGAGCGCCGCGGTCTCCGCCGTGCCGCTGCGGCGCACGTCCATGTTCCCGGTGATCGTGGGCTTCGTGCGAAACGCGGGGCGGCGCGCGGGCCGCACCGGCGTCGCGGGCGGCGGGGTGGGCTCGCGGTCGACGAGCGTGCGGGCGCGCCGCACGGCGCTCAACCGCTCGAGCTGCTGAAGCGCCCGTTGCTGCGCCCGGTCCTTGCGACCGCCTGTCGCACCGACGCGTGCCTTCAATGCCCGCCAATCGGGCTCTACTCCTGCCGCGATCTTCGCGCGCGCTTCCGCGACGATGGCCTCATACGGCGTGCCGGGCGCGTCGGAGTCGCCGGGTGGGGGCAGTGCCGCTTGCATGGTCACGAGCTTACGAGTTGAGCGCGTGCCGACGGCGGCATACCGTGTGAGCCGGTGAACGCGCGTCCGCCGTCGACGGTTCCCGAGGTGATCGCGCGGCTGCGTGCCCTCGAATCGTCGCCCTCGCGTTCCGACGGCGTTGCCTGCTTTGCACGGCTCTATCGCGAGGTGACCGAAGGCGTCGCCGCAGAGCTCGGTCGGCACACCTTCGCGAACGGCCGCTTCCTGAAACGCCTCGACGTCTGCTTCGCGAGCTTGTTCTTCACTGCGCTCGACGAGTACGAGCGAGCGCCCGCAAGCGCGCCGCGCGCGTGGTTGCCCCTGTTCGCGCAGCGATCGAGGAAAGGGGTGGCGCCGCTGCAGTTCGCCCTGGCGGGAATGAACGCGCACATCAACCGCGACCTGCCGGTCGCACTCGTCGCCACCTGTCGCGAGCTCGGGATCGACTTACGTGACGGATCGCCGGAACAGGGGGACTTCGAGCGGGTGAACGGCCTGCTGGCGGGGGTCGAGGCGCGCGTCAAGCGATCGTATGTCACAGGGTGGCTCTCGATTGCCGACCGGCTCGTGCATCGCTTTCACCGCATCGACGACGTGATCGCGATGTGGGACGTCGAACGGGCGCGCGCTGCAGCCTGGACGAACGGGATTGCGCTCTGGAAGCTGCGCGACGACCCGGAGCTGACGGCGAGCTTTCTCCTCAAGCTCGACCGCATGGTCGGTCTCGCAAGCCGCGGCTTCATGATTCCTGCGGACACGACGCTCCAGAGGCTCGGTCGCTTCTTCGCGAGGCGAGCCTAGGCTCGCGGAAGCGCCGGCTGTCCGGGCGCCGGCGCACCGACCGGTTCCTCGCCGCTGATGTTCATGCGCACGAGCGCCGCCACGACGAGGAGCCCGACGCAGACGCCGATGACCCCTCCGATCGCTCGCGGCCGCGCGGCGTCGAGGGCACGCAGCGCGCCCCACGACACGAGGTAGCCCCAGCCCGCGAGTGCGGCGCCGTAGACGAGGGAAAGCCCGCGGTCGTGACCGACCTCGACGCCGAGGAGATGCCTGCTCCGATCGGGACGCTCGCTGTAGAGCCCTCCCGGCCCGGACGCATCGAACGCCGAGATCAGCTCGAGCTCGCGCTCGACGGCCTTCGCGCGCCTCGTCGCGTACTCGTAGAGCTGTGTGTTGCGCAGCTCGTAGAGCAGGACTCCCAGCGTCGCGCAGAGCCCGAGCAATCCCACGCCGAGCAGCTCGTCCGCGCTCCGCGGCCGGCCGAGCAACCCGATGGCCGTTCCACTGACCGTCGGCACGAGTGCGAGCAGCTTGAAGCGGACGTCGGTCAACGTTCGCAGCTCATCGAGCGTGTGGTCGTAGTCAAGGCGTAGCCGGTCGCTGCGGCTGAGCCCGCTTGCGTCGCCGGTCGTCATGTGGGCTTGGCGGCAGCTTGCGGCACAGCCGCGGCGAGTGTGTCCTGCGCCCAGCGCTCGCTGAAGCCGGCGAGGAAGCTCACGACTAGCAGCGCAAGACGGCGGTCGTTGCTCGACTCGGCGGCGGCAACCGGGAGGTGCAGCAGCCCGCCGGTGAACGCGAACGAGATGGCGAGGGCGAACGCACCGCCGATCAGCGGCCGCAGCCCGCCGAGGAAGAACGCGTACGGCCGCCCGCAGTCGTAGTCGAGCGTGAACTTTCCGGCGTTGATGCGCTGGATGACGCTGACGACCCCGCCGAGAGCGCCGGCGACGAGCGCCGCGACCGGGCCAGCCCAAACGATCGCCAGCCAGATCGCCGCGCCGATCGAGATTGCGATTGCGACCGTGGCCATGCCGAGGAAGTAGACGATCTGCGCCTGGCCGTTTGCGGCCTCGCGGTAGTACTGCTCGGCCTGCCCGAGCGCCTCGCGCTCCCGCTGGAGCGCCTCGGCTGTCTTCGCGGCATCGGCGTGGGACGCGCGTGCGTCGACGAGGCTCAGGAGGTGCGCCGCCGACGCCATCACGAGCTGCATGCAGATCAGCCGCCGGACACCCATGAGCACGGTGCGCGCGCGTACTGCGAGCTCGTCGCAACGGTGCAGCTCGCAGGCGATGTCCGGCGAGTTCTGAGTCGCCCAGTCACTCTCGCGGTGGAACTCGGAGCTCGGCGTCGCCCATGGCCTTGCGCGCCTCTTGTGCGTCGTCAGAGCGACCGCGCTCTCGACGTGCGAGCACCAGTAGGCGCTGACGATCTCGCCGTGGCGCCGCTCGAAGCCGGCGAGCGCGTCGTGGTACGCGACCTTGGTGGCGCTCGACACGTGGTCGTCTCGGAAGGCCCGCCACCAATCGAAGTGCGCGTAGACGAGCTCGGAAAAGGTCGTCGAATGCGAAGCGCCGGCGGACTCGCGGAGTGCCACCTTCGGCTCTGCTGTCGGTGCTGCGGCAAGCGGCTGCGTCAACTCGGTCACGTCGACCTCCCGTCAGCCGCAGCCAGCGATCTCGCAGAGCGTACGCCCTCGCCGCAGGGCGTACAAGACCTTGCCGCGCGTGGCCCGACGGAGTAGCGTCGAGCGAGCGAACGGAGCCTGCGGCCTCCCAGCACGAGAGGAGACTGCATGGCGACGGCCACTACGACAGCACCGTCTGCACCGGCGACCGCCGCGTCCCGGCCGCCCGATCTGCCGAGCGACCACGACGTCCGGGAGCTCCGGCTTGCGCTCGTCTGCTACGGCGGCGTTTCCCTCGCGATCTACATGCACGGCATCACGAAGGAGCTCGAGAAGCTCGCCCGCGCCTCGGCGAAGCTGCTCGAGCCGGGCAACGACAACCCATACCCGCCCGACAAGACCGAGCACGCGTACTACAACGCGCTTCGCCGCAAGGCGGCGGCCGACGGCTTCCGCACGCGCGTCGTCATCGACATCATCTCCGGCACGTCGGCGGGCGGGATCAACGGCGTGTGCCTGGCGAAGGCGCTCGCACTCGACGCACCACAGGACGGTCTGCGCGATCTCTGGCTGACGAAGGGCGCGATCCTCAAGCTGCTCTCGCGCTGGCCGACGCTGCCGCCGCTCGCCGGGAACCGGATGCTGAAGTGGCTCGGCGGCGCGTTCAGCGAGATGGACGGACATGGGCAGGGATCGCTGATGCCGCCGGGCCTGGCGTTGAATCTGTTCGTCACGACCACGGACATCAACGGCTACAACCGGCAGATCCCGATCGCCGACCCGCCGGCGATCAACACCGTCGTCAACAAGCACGTGTTCGAGTTCCTCCACCGTGACGGCGTGGGCAATCTCGACAGCACGCACAACCCGGCGCTCGCCTTCGCCGCACGTGCGACGTCGTGCTTCCCAGGCGCGTTTCCCGCGACGGCGCTCGCGGACATCCAGCATCAGGAGTCGCGCGAGAGTTTCCCGACGGAGTTCTGCCGCGTCTACGAGCTCGCCGACTCACCGGTCGACATGACGTTCTTCGTCGACGGCGGGGTGCTCGACAACTTTCCGTTCCGGCATGCAGTTCGCGCGATCGCGGGCAAGCCCGCCGCGACGCAGGTCGACCGCAGGCTCCTCTTCATTGAGCCGGACCCTGCCGCGCCAGGCCAGAGCCCGAACGGCGCGACGCCAGGGTTCCGCGCGACGGTGTGGGCGGGGCTGTCGAAGCTGCCGCGCCGCCAGCCGATCGGCGATGCGCTCGACGAGCTCATGCAGTACAACCGGCGCGTTCTCCGGGTCAAGCAGATGATCGGCGCGGTCGAGGACGACGTCCTCGCGACGGTCGAGCCCCTGCTCGGCCTCGGCTACGACACTGCGAACCAGGCCACGAACACCGGCGCCATCAAGTCGAGCGGCTTCAGCTTTCGGGCGTACCTCGGGCTCAAGTTGCTGTCGGTCGTGGAGGGCATCGCCACTTCGGTCTCGCGGGTCATGGACTATCCACCGACGTCCACACAGACCCTCTTCGTCCGCCGCGCGCTGCTCACGTGGGCCGACGGCGCGAACTTGCTCGCGACGAATAACGAGCTCAGCGACGCCCAGATGAGCTTCCTCCGGACATTCGATCTCGGCTACGGACGCCGCCGGCTGGCGTTCGTCATCGGCCGCTTGGGCCACTATTACGACGCCGGCGCCGATCGCGAGCTGCTGAACACGCTCAAGCACCGCCTCTACGAGCTCGTCTCGGAGCTGCAGGTCGTGCTCGAGCGCCCCGAAGCCGCCTTCCTCCATAGCTCGGTCGAGCAGATCTTCGGCGTGCAGCGGCTGCAGCCGTACCTCGCACGCTGGCAGACAGCGGAGTTCCTGGACAGCGCGAAAGCGGAGATCGACGACCTCCGTACTGTGCTCGGGACATATCTCGACCAGGCGCTGGCGGGCTTCGGCGAGCGCGCCTACGCCGAGCTCGAGCGGCTCACCGCCGAGCTGCCGGCTGAGAGCCGAGACGACCTTCGGGCGCGCTACCTCGGGTTCCCCTACTGGGATGCGACGACGTATCCGGTGCGGATGCTCAGCGACGTGGCCGAACTCGACGAGGTCAAGGTCGTCCGCGTGAGCCCACTCGACACGCACCGGCTCTCGGAGCCCGGGCAGGGAGCCGTGCCGAGCGCAAAGGCGAAGCTGCGTGGTGTGGCGCTCGGACACTTCGGGGCGTTCTTCCGGCGCAGCTGGCGGGAGAACGACTATCTGTGGGGGCGGCTCGACGGTGCCGAGCGGCTCCTGTGGCTGATCGGCGACACGGGCGACGTCGCCGCGAAGGAAGCGTTCGCGGCGATCGCCGCGGAAGAGGGGCCGAAGCTCCGCAAGGCGGGGGCGTTGATCCGCCGCGCCGAGAAATACGCAAACGGGGATCTTGACGAGGCGCCGCTCTCGGCGGATCATCGGCTGACACCCATATAGCGCTGCGGCACGAAAACTGGAGGCAGGGCATGGCCGTCATGGCTATTCCGTTTGTGCAGGCGCGCAACTTCACGCGGGGCCGGTCGAACGCGATCGACGTCCTCGTGATTCACACGATGGAGTCGCCGGAGAAGCCCGATACGGCGGAGAGCGTGGCGCACTGGTTCGCGGGCTCTACCGCCCCGCAGGCATCGGCGCATTACTGCATCGACGACAACTCGGTCGTCCAGTGCGTCCGCGACGAGGACGTCGCCTGGCACGCGCCGGGCGCGAACCACAACGGCCTCGGCTTCGAGCACGCCGGCCGGGCGGCGCAAACCAAGAGCGACTGGAGCGACGAGTACTCGACGAAGTGCCTGGAGCTGTCGGCGCAGCTCGTCGCGGAGAAGTGCACGGAGCATCACATCCCCGTCGTGTGGCTCCAGCCGGCGGACCTTCGCGCCGGCAGGCGCGGCATCACGGGTCACGTTCAGGTGTCGGACGCGTTCAAACGCTCGGACCACAGGGATCCGGGCACACAGTTCCCGGTCGAGGCGTATCTCGAGCTCGTGCGCGCCAAGATGGGCGAGTCGCACGTTCCGGAGCACGTGCACCGTGCGCGCGACAAGGCGCCCGAGCAGGACCCGACGCTCGAGGAAGGCTCGAAGGGGTATCAGGTGAAGCGCTTTCAGCGCCTGCTCGCGGACCACCACTTCGATCCCGGCGTGGTCGACGGCATCTTCGGGCCGGCGACGAAGAAGGCGGTCGTGAAGGCGCAGAAGGCGCACGGCCTGAACGCGAACGGCATCGCGAGCGCCATGACCTGGCATGCCCTTGTTGCGTCCGAGACGAAGACCTAGGCGTCCTCAGGCTTCTTTGGGCTCGGCGTCGTCGGCCCCGCCGGTTTTGTGGAGCATCAGGCGTGCCCAGCGCTCGCTGAAGCCCGCGAGGAACGACACGATCGCGTAGAAGTAAATCGTCTTCTGCT
This sequence comes from Gaiellaceae bacterium, assembly GCA_041486645.1. Lineage (GTDB taxonomy): Bacteria > Actinomycetota > Thermoleophilia > Gaiellales > Gaiellaceae > Palsa-739. The sequence goes on from JBGPLW010000001.1 coordinate 13,018, forward strand.
CCGTGCCGAGCTGGACGAGGTTGCTCGCAAAACCGAAGTACAGGGCGACCGCGAAGGTGGCGCCGATGAAAGGCCGGAGGCTGCCGAGCCGGCGAACCATCTTGCGGCCGACCTCATGATCGACGGAGAATGCGCCCTTGCCGGCCATGCGTGACATGACACTGATGATCGCGCCGGCTCCGCCCATCGCCGCCGCAAGGAACAAGGCCTGCGTCGTCGGCGAGTGCCAGCGTGAGAAGTGGGTTGCGTAGAGGACGAGTGCAATGACGGCAACAAGGCCGCCGAGCAAAGCCCCCCCGCGCATCATTCCCTGGAAGTAGACGAGACGTGCCTGAGCCTCCGCCGCCTTGTTGTGGTACGCGAGGATCTGCGCGAGCTCCTTCTGATTTGCTGTGACGACACGCGCAACGTCTTTCTCGTCGGGCGGCTGCTCTGACTGGTCGATGAAGCCGAGCACCCGCTCGACCGCAGAGACGAGCCACTGCATCGCGATCAGCTCGCTCGTGCCGCGCAGAACCTCACCGATCTTCACCGCGAGCGCCCGGCTCGCATACACCTGATCGGCGATCTCCGGGCACTCGCCTGTGATCCAGTCAGTCTCGGAGTGGAAGTACACGACCTGCCGCGTGAACCAGAGCCGGCGCCAGGAACGCTCGGTCGTCTCCGTCACTGCAACACCGGACGGCTGGCGCGTGCACCAGTACGCCTCCACAATGCGGCCGTTCGCGGCGATGAATGCCTTCAGCTTCGCCTGGTAGGTGTCCTCCCGCGGCCCGCCGTACTCGCGGTTCTTGTAGACCGCGAGCTGGCGGAGGTAATGCACGAGCACGAGCTCTGCGAACGGGACGACCTCGGGCGGCGGCTTTCGGCGCCAGAGGAAGGCCTCCCGCAGCCACCCGAACGTCGACGGATGTGCGTAGTCGCCCACCGCGCCGGCCTAGCGATCGTCTGGGGTTCTGGTGCGAACGGCCATGCGGATCCCTTCGTGGGGGTGCCACAGCCTTCGCCGCAGGCGACAGACGGTACTCCTCGGTTTCGGGCGGTGCAACCTGTCCGCAGCCAGCGCTGGGACGGGAGGAATCAACCTGGGACGAATCGTCCCTGGGTCAGCCCTATCTCCGGCTGCAACAATTGCCGCTGTGAGCGACGACTTCGGTGCATTCCTTCGTTCTCGGCGGGCCCGGCTCCGCCCGGAGGACGTCGGCTTCGCCCCCGGCCGTAGCCGGCGCGTCCCCGGCCTGCGACGGGAGGAGGTTGCGGCGCTCGCCTCCGTGAGCGTCGACTACATCAGCCGCCTGGAGCAGGGGCGGATCAGCCCGTCCGAGGCCGTGCTCCACTCGCTCGCCCGCGCGCTCCGGCTCGACGCCGCGGAGCGCGTGCACATGTTCGCGCTCGCCTGCCGAACGCCCGGGGCCGAGGACATCGAGCTGCTGGACGAGGTCCGCCCGGGCCTTCTCCGGCTGCTGGAGGCCGTCGAACCGCTGCCCGCCTATGTGCTCGGGCGGTCGCTCGATCTCCTCGCCTGGAACGCGACCGCGTCCGTCCTGCTCGGCGACCTCGAGCGGAAGCTTCTGATCGAGCGGAATCTCGGGCGGCTGATCTTCCTCGACGCCGAGTTCAGAGCGCTGGTGGGGCCGCCCGAGCGCTTCGGGGCGGACGTCGTCGCCGCGTTGCGCGTCGCGCAGACTCGGCATCAGCGCGACCCGCGCGTCGAGGCGCTCATCGGTGAGCTCGCCGAGCGCTCGTCCGTGTTCCGCGTGTTGTGGGAGGAGCATCCCGTCGCGACGCAGGCGCACGGGCGCAGCACCTTCGACCATCCGGACGTCGGGTGTCTCGAGCTCGAGTGGGAGCGGCTGACCGTGCCCGGCGCCGGTGGACAGGCCGTGATGGTCTACAGCGCTGAGCCCGGCACGCCTGCGGCCACCGCGCTGACCTTGTTGGGGACGCTTGCTGCAACTGCCGCGCACGCCCGTTGAGTCCTTGGGAAAGCGGCTGCTCGACCCGCGGCAGGCCGGCGACCATCTCGACCGGCTCTACCGGGCTGCCTGGGCGCTCTGCGGCTCGCGCGAGGATGCCGAAGATCTCGTGCAGGAGACGTACCTCCGCGTGCTCGCGAAGCCGCGCCTGCTGCGAAGCGACGACGACTTCGGCTACCTCCTGCGCGCGCTACGGAACACGTTCCTCGTCCGCAAGCGCACCGAGGGGCGCCGGCCGCGCACCGTGCCGTTCACGGACGACCTGGAGCCTGCCGGCGGGCTGAGCCCCGAAGCGGAGCTCGAGACGCACGAGGTCTTCGCGGCCATCGCCGCGCTCCAGCCGGACTTTCGCGACGTGCTCGTGGCCGTCGACGTCGCCGGGCTCTCCTACGGAGAGACGGCGCGCGCGCTGCGGATCGCCGACGGGACGGTCATGAGCCGCCTGTACCGCGCGCGGCAGCATGTTGCACGCGCGCTCGCGCCCGTCGCGTCCTGAGGCTCAGAACGGGACGGCTCCCTTGCCCTTCCAGGCTGCAAGCTTCAGCAGCACGCCGCGTGGGACAGCGGAGCCGGAGAGCACGCAGGTTCGGCCGCCGCGAAGCCACGTGACGACGAGACGTCCGTGCACGGTGAAGGTGTGTAGCTCGGTGCCGTTGCGCTCGACGAGGGTTGTCCCGCGCGGAACGCGGAGTGCGGCCCCGTCGATGATCGTGTAGCCGATTCGGTGGCCTTCTTTTCCGTAGAAGACCGTCCCCGTTCGGCGTCCCCCAAGCGTGTCGGTTCGCATCCCGGTCGCCTTCCAGCCGAACTTCGTCTCCCAGTTCGGGAACGCGACTCCTCCGATGGCGTGCGCGAGCAGCTTCGGCTGCGCGGGCTGTGGTGTCGGCGGAGCACCGGTCGCCGCGCGGCCCGAGAGCTGCGCGGCCGCCGCGAGGCTCGGGCCGCCCGCGCCGCCGGGTAGCACGAGGAAGAGTGCGAGCGCCGTTACGGCAGCAACCGCCAGCCCCGTCCCGAGCTGGGTCCGGCGACGGCGGGGAGAGCGCCGCTCGGCGCCGATGCGAGCCCGAAGGCCCGACGGAGCCTCGACCGTTGCGCTCACGCTGCGGACGAGGGTGAGGGCGCACTCCTGCTCGGCAAGCCGAGCGGCGAGCTCGGGCGACGCCGCAACCGACGCCTCGACCGCTGCCTGGCGCTCCGGCGCCAGCGAACCGTCGGCGAGCGCAGCGAGCTCGATCGGTTCGTCGTCAGGTGCTTCGGCGCTTCTCCGGTTCTTCAGTAAGAACACCTCGATCGCAAATGATGCCGCGGGCCCGCAGTTTATTCCCGGAGATCGTCGCGGTCGCGCGGGAATATCCGCGGCCGAGCGGAGTCCTTGTGCAGGACGGAAGACATCCACTCATGAGGAGACATGCGAAATGCGTTGGCACAAGCACATCCTGATCGGCGCGGCCGTGGTGTTCGTTGCGGCTGCGACGGCCGGGCCCACGTTCGCTTCGGCGAAGAAGGACAAAGTCAAGGCGAAAGTTCAGAACGGCACCCTCACGGTCACCGGATCGACTGGGAACGACGTCATCACCTTGCGACTGGCCGCGGGCGACCCGACGACGCTCGAGGTCGAGGCCGACGGCAAGAAGTCGGAGGAGCTCAGCTTCAAGCGCAGCAGGTTCGACGCGATCGTCGTCGATGCGGGAGGCGGTGACGACACCGTCTCGATCGACGAGAGCAACGGCGTCTTCACGGACACGGAGGCGACGACGCTCGACGGCGGCGACGGCAACGACACGCTCCGTGGCGGCTCCTTCGCCGAGACCTTGATCGGCGGCGCCGGCAACGACACGGTCGACGGGAATCGCGGCAGTGACACGGCGTTCCTGGGCGCGGGCGACGACACGTTCGTCTGGGACCCGGGCGACGGTAGCGACGTGGTCGAGGGTCAGGCGGGTAGCGACACGATGCTGTTCAACGGCTCCAATGCGGGCGAGCACATCGATCTGTCCGCGAACGGGTCGCGGTTGCGGCTGTTCCGTGATGTCGCGAACATCACGATGGACACGAACGGTGTCGAGACCGTCGATGTCAACGCGCGCGGCGGCGCCGACACGCTGACCGTGAACGATCTGAGCGGGACGGACGTGACGAGCGTCAAGACTGACCTCGGCGTGAACGGCGGCGGCGACGGCTCGGCCGACCAGGTGATCGTCAACGGCACGGCGGCGGCCGACCGCGTGCAGATCGCTTCGGCGGGCGGCGAGACGGAGGTCTCCGGGCTCGCGGCGACCGTTGCCGTGTCAAACGCGGAGGCGTCGGACACGCTGGCCGTCAACGGCCTCGCCGGCGATGACCGGATCGCGTCCGAGGCTGCTCAGCCGCTGGCGGTGCAGATCGACGGCGGCGACGGCGTCGACACCGCGGTCGCGCAGGGCTCGAACGCGAACGACACGATCCAGGTTGCAGCCGCGGCTCCGGCCGTGCGCGTCTTCTCGATCGGTGCTGCCGGTTTCGTACAGGCGCAGGCCGAAGACCTCGTGGTCAGCGGTCTCGCCGGCGACGACTCGATCAGCGCCGGCAACGGCCTCGCGGGTCTCGCCGCGCTGACGATCGACGGCGGCGACGGCAACGACACGATCGCGGGCGGTGACGGTGCCGACCTGCTGATCGGCGGCGCCGGCAACGACACGGTCGACGGCAACCGCGGCAGTGACACGGCGTTCCTCGGTGCGGGCGACGACACGTTCGTCTGGGATCCGGGCGACGGCAGCGACGTCGTCGAGGGCCAGGCAGGGAACGACACGATGCTGTTCAACGGCTCGAACGCGGGCGAGAAGATCGACCTGTCCGCGAACGGCTCACGGCTGCGCCTGTTCCGTGACGTCGGGAACATCACGATGGACACGAACGGCGTCGAGACCGTTGATGTCAACCTGCTCGGCGGTGCCGACACGCTGACCGTGCACGACCTCAGTGGAACCGACGTGACGAGCGTCAAGACCGACCTCGCAGTGAACGGCGGCGGCGACGGCTCGTCCGATCAGGTGGTTGTCGACGGCACGAACGGCAACGACGCGATCACCGTCGCCGGGAGCAACGGCTCGGCGACCGTGTCCGGTCTCGCGGCCGGCGTCACGATCACCGGTGCCGAGCCCAGCCTCGACGGCCTCACGGTCAATGCGCTCGGAGGCGACGACGCGGTCACCGCATCCGCTCTTGCGGCGAACGCGCTCAAGCTCACCGTCGACGGTGGCGACGGAGCCGATGTGCTGGTCGGCGGCGCGGGTGACGACGTGCTGCTCGGCGGCGCGGGCGACGACATCCTCATCGGCGGGCCGGGGCTCGACACGCTCGACGGCGGTCCCGGGGCCAACATCCTGATCCAGGACTGACCGGATGTCTCGAATGGGCTCCGCCTCGCGGCGGGGCCCATTCGAGCACTCGCTCGAGATCTCAGGTCTCGTGTTGCCGGCGCGGCAGGACGACGGTGAACGTCGAGCCCTCACCCGGGGACGACCGCACGGTCAGCGTGCCGCCCATCTGCATCACGATCTCGCGGGAGATGTAGAGGCCGAGGCCTGAGCCGCCGACGCCGCGGCTCATGGCTGCGTCGAGGCGATAGAACTTCTCGAAGATCCGTTCGAGCTCGGCTGCAGGGATGCCGATCCCTTCGTCGACGACCTCGAGCCGCACCCAACCGGGCTCCTCACTCACGAGCACGTCGATTCGCCCGCCGTTGGGCGAGTACTTGACGCCGTTCTCCACGAGGTTGACGAGCACCTGCCGGAGTAGCGCCTCGTCGCAGCGAAGCGGCACCATCTTCGTCGGCATCTGGAGCATCACTGTGTTGCTCCCAGCGGTTCGCAGTCGCGCGGACTCCACGACGCCGGAGCACAGTGCGAGGACGTCGACATCCGACTCGTCGAGGTGAACGCCGCCGCGGTCGAGCCGTGCACTGACGAGGAGCTGGTCGACGATCTGGACCAGGTGCTCGGATTCTTGTTCGATCATCCCCAGGAGCCGCTCCTGCTGGCCTCGCTCGAGGGTGTCGCGGTGGGCGATGAGTGTGCGAGCGCCGCCATAAACCGCGGTCAGCGGCGTCCGGAGCTCGTGTGAGGCCGTGGCGACGAAGTCCGCGCGTGTCCGCTCGAGCACGTAGCCGGCCGTCGCGTCTCTGACCGTGAGCACGGTTCCTCCCTCGAAGGCGCTGAGCGCAGGAGAGAGCCACCGCTCCTCGTCGGCGATCCGCACGGGTACGAAGCGCTCGTCTCGGTGGGCTGCCTCGACGAGCCGCGCGTACTCCGGCACGACCACCGCTGCCGGCCGGCCGACCGCCTCCAGCGCGGTGACGCCGAAGAGCGGCTCGCTCGCCGCGTTCCAGAAGCGAATCACGCCGGCGTCGTCAACGAGGAACACCGCGTCGGACACGTGCGCGAGCGCGTGCGCCGCGTTCGCTCCCTGCTCTGCGCGCAGGCGCGCGTCCTCTTCTGAGGCGTACAGCCGTCGGAGCCGCTCCGGAAGTTTCACGAGCAAGCCTATGGCCACGGCCAGTGCGAGCGCGCCGGCGATACCGAGTGACGCGAGCGTGCGCCGCAGGGTTGCGCGTTGCTCGTGCTGCGTCCGCTGGACGATGCGTTTCGTGTCGCTCTGCATCAGCGCCGCGGTCTCGTGGAAGCGCGCGCCGAGTGCCTCGCCGCCGAGGACTTCGCGGATGGCGCGCTCTCGTCCAACTTTGCCGTCCGCGACGAAGACGATGAGCCGGTCGTAGAAGCCGTGCAGCGCGACAACGTCCTTGCGAACTTCGGTGAGACGGTCGTTCAGCTCGGGATGGTCCTTCGTCAGCCTCGCGATCCGGCGGAGATCCCCGACGACGCCTTTGCGTCCCGCGAGATACGGGTCGAGGCTCTTGCGATCCTGGGTGATCATGTAGCCCCTGACGCCTGTCTCCTCCCGTTCCATCTGGAACAACACGTCACGTGATGCCGTGCGGAGTGGAAGCGCGAGGCCGATGTAGTGATCCTCCGCGGAGCGGTAGAGGTTGTAGCTCGCGAGCAGTCCGATGAGGAGAATCGCGAGCAGCAGCGCCAAGAGGACGAACAGGGAGACCCGCACGCGCTGCTTGACCGCGAACGCACCGACCGATGACATTCCGTGGCGACGCGTGCGGCTGCCCTTGGGCCGGCTTGCGGCCACGCTCAACTGCCGACCCCGCAGCCGGAGACGATCTTGAAGTTCGTGAGCGGCCGCAGCTCCGCGCCGTTTGGCAGCGCCCCGCGCGTCGTCGTGGTGGGGTTCCAGAAGCCGACGCCGCCGATGTCGACGGTGACGCCGATCAACTGCCAGGGGGCGATAACCGTCGGACAGTGCGACGTCAGTTCACGCCGTGCGGCGATCATGCCCGTACGGTCGCGCGCGTCTGGCCCGAGGCAGTTTGGATTCGGGAGGTACGCGTTCATGTACTGCGCGCTTTCGATGCTGTAAAGCGAGAGGACGATCTCGCCGTTCGAGGCGATGCGGTAGCGGTCGACAACGGTCCGCATGCGCCACACCTGTCGTTGGAACGATGTCGTGCGTGCGGGTCCGATTCGCGTCGGCGCCTTCAGCGCCGCGATCTTCGCGATTGTCGTCCAACGTCCGTGGAGGTTCACTCGGTTGCGGTCGGCGTCGCTCAACGTCATCAACCGCCACAGTGTCCCGCCACAGTGCGGTCCTGGTCCTCGCGTTTCGGCGCGTGAAGAGCCAGCGGCCGCGGCGAGCATCGCGCTCACCGCGAGTAATGCGAATGCGAGCGCGAGTACGGGTCGGCGTTTGAGTTGAGATGGCATTGGCGCTCGAGATGATTGGGCCGCCCGCAGCGCCGCTCAGGGTACCTGCTTCGTCCTCGGCCACAACCCGACGGGGTTGGTTCAGGACAGCGGGTGTCTACATCGCGATGGGCCGGGCAGGGATCGAACCTGCGACCTTGGGATTAAAAGTCCCCTGCTCTACCAACTGAGCTACCGGCCCGAGACGGTCAACTCTTTTCGAGTGTACGTTCCCACGCCTGGAGCAGCTGCTCGATGTTCCGGCGCTGCGCGTCGCTGAACTCGAAGCGGTCGACGAGCCGCCGCGCCTCTGCCGGATCGTCGTTCTCGACCGCGGCCTCGAGATGCTCCCGCAACGGCGTGGGCTGCTGGAGCTGCCGCCGCAGCCAGCGCAGAAGGCTCACCTGTGCCGCTTCCACGGCTCAACTGTAGGTGCTCGGGCCGTTCCGGTCGCCGAGTTGGGCCGACAGCTTCTGCGTGAAGAAGCCTGCGAGCAGTAGAACCGCGCCGACGGCGAGGAACGACAGCGCCCGCGTGATTGAGCTGAGCTGCGACAGGTCGTAGAGGAAGAGCTTCGCGAGGCTGACACCGAGGAGCGTGAAGCCGCCGAGCCGCAGCGCGCGGCGGCCGCGCGTGAGGCCGATATAGAGGAGCACGAGGCCAAGGCCGCCCCAGAGCGCGCTCACGCCGGTGTGGCCGCGCTGGAAGTCGGTGTGCAGGCTCGCTGTCGACACACGCATGAACAACTCGAGGATCCCGAGTGACGCTGCGTAGACGAGCAGCCCGCCGCTGACCCAGAGCGAGATCTCCCGCCACTCCTCGCCGACTCTCGGGACCGCCCACGCGAACGTGACGAGTGCGCCTATGAGCAGGATGAGCCCGACCAGTCCGTGCGCCGGATGCGAGCGCGCGACCACGAGGTGCGTCGGGGGCGCGTGGACGAGCGCCGATCCTGCAGTGAGCACGAGGTAACCGAAGGAGCCGAAGAAGAACCGGTCCTCGTGCGCGTAGACCGCGAGAACGGCGAGCGCCGCTGCCGCGCCCGCCCACGCGAGCGTGAGCCAGGTGCCGCCGGTCAGCATGCCCCCCGCGACGGCCGCGAGCGCGAGCGCGGGCGCCCAGAGCGACGTGCAGAGATCGCGGAGGCGCGCGCGCGTGAAGACCGAGGCTGCGAACGCACCGAGAACGAGCGCGATGGCGAGCAGCCCGAAGCCGCCTTGCCGCTGCGTCTCGAGCGGATGGAGCGACGCGATCGCGAACGCGACGGCGGCAGCGACGGCGATGTAGGTCTCCGCGCTCGGAGTCGTCCGCTCCTCGTCCAGCACCTCACGGAGGTAGCCGGCGAGCAGGAGCGCCGAGGCGACGCCGATGAAGCAGAGCGAGAAGGCGAGCCCAACGAGCTGCGAGCCGTCGTAGGCTGCGACCTTCAGCGCGGCGACGTCGAGCCAGGCGAACGCAATGAGGCGCGCCGTCGGCGAGCCTCGCCGCGTCGTGAGGACAGTGGCGAGGAGGCCGGCAACCGACCAGAGGACCGTCACTGCGACGTGCCCGCGGTGGAACGAGGCCGTGATGCCGCCGTGTCCCCACACGTCTTCGAAGAGCTCGAGAACCGTTAGCGAGACCGCGTCGACCGCAAACAACGCCGCAACGCACGCACTGACGATGCGCAGCTCGCGCTGGTGCAGGCGGAGCGAGGTCGCGATGGGAGCGAGGAAGCGGAGAACGCCGCGCTCGCTCGTCTCGTTCCAGTCGGCGCGTGCCGTATACATCACGATAAGGGCGGCGATCGTCGTCGCGGCGAGTGCGGCGGCGCCCGATGCCGGATGGCGCGCGACGGCGAAGAGCGAGTCGGGCGGCGCGTCGAAGATGAGCGCGTGGCCCGCTGCGAGCGAAACGTAGCCGAGCGCGGCGAGCTGAAGGCGCGTCTCGCGGACCTGGCGTGCCGCGAATGCGAGCACCGCGCCTTCGGCCGCGAACGTGTAGGTGAGGTTCGCGCCCGACAGGATGTTCGCAACGCCGACGGCGGCCGCCGCGAGCGCGATCGTCCCGAGCAGCGTTCCGAGCTCGCGCTGCGCGCGCAGCCAGAGCGCAACGCCGATCGAGCCGAACGCTGCGCCAGCGACGAGAAGAGCGCCCCCGGCGGCGGCTCCACCCGCGGGACCGAAGAGCTGTATCGCAGCGAGCCAGGTGATGCCGATGCTCGCAAGGACGAACATCGTCGGCAGCGGCTCGAGCGCATCCTTGCGACGTGCGAGCTGATCCGCGATGCCGGTCGCGAGGTAGAGGAGCGCAAACACGATCGCGAGCGCAATGGCGCCGCCGTCGAGGCGCCCGGCGTCGACGATGAGCGCGATGATCTGCGGCGCGCCGGCGATTGCGCCGCCGACGAGCAGCCACTCCCAGCGCATACGAACGCCGACGGCGGCCGCGGCGATCGTCATGATCGCGGCGAAGCCGGTTCCGGTCGCTGTCAGCCCGCCCTCCGTCGCGAGGAGTGCGGGCGCGGCGATCGCGCCGATGAGGCCCAGCGCCGCGACGAGCTCCGCGCGCCACGCGACTGCGACCGCCAGGGCAGCGGCGGCGATGCCCGCCGCCAGGACGAGCGCGAGCGCGTTCGGGACGATGTCATAGAGCGCCGTGGCGGCGGCGAGGGTTGCATAGCCGCCGGCGATGCCGGCCCCGACCGCTGCGAGTGACGAGTACGTCTCCTCGAAGCGGCGGCGCAGCCAGAGCCCCGAGAAGAAGACGATCGCCGAAGCGACCGCACCGCAGATGACGCGCGCGTCGGGCCCGATCCAGCCGTTGTTGACGGCGAGAACGAAGAAGAAGATGACGCCGAGCAGCGTCACGATGCCGCCGGCCCAAGCGAGTACCTGCGGGCCGGGGAGATCGGAGATGTCCCAGTCGTGGGGCGGCGTGGGCGGGGTTGCCCCGTACGCGGGCTGCGCGGGCCGTGACGGGAACGGGCTCCGCGGCCCGAACGACGCCGGAACGGATGTTGCCGGCGCCGACGGCGCGGGAGGCGCGGGAACAGGTGCGTGCGGCACCGGCCCCGCCGGGAACGGCTCGCGTGCAGTCGTGGGCCGCGGCGCGGTGCGCAACGGCTGTGCAGGCGCGGGCACGGTTGCGCCATGCTCTTGCAGCGCGGCGCGAATCTCGGCGACCTCGTCCTGGAGAGCTTGCATCCGGTGCTCGACGGCGTTCAAGCGCACGAGCAGGTCGTCGGTCTCCACGTCTACCTCCGTTGGACGAAGCGCGTGTATCGCATACGTGCTATGGCCGAGTATAGCGAGTTTGCTATGTCTGTCAAGACCGGGATGGGCGGTGACGGGCTCGAACCGCCGACCCTCTGCGTGTAAAGCAGATGCTCTACCAACTGAGCTAACCGCCCGGAACGTGGTACACGGTACACGTGCCCTATCCGAGCGAGAGCGAGCGCAAGGCGGTCCTCCAGCGGTTGCGGACGATCTGCCTCGCGCTGCCGGCGACGAGTGAGCGCCCGAGCCACGGCGCGCCGAGCTTCTTCGTGCGCAACAAGACGTGTTTCCTCATGCTGCTCGACGACCATCACGAGGACGGCATCTTCGGCATCTGGTGCGCGGCCCCGCCCGGCAACCAGGAGCTCCTGATCGCGGCGGACCCCGCACGGTTCTTCCGCCCTCCGTACGTCGGTCACCGCGGCTGGCTCGGCGTGCGCTTCAACGACGGCGTCGACTGGGATGAGCTCGTCGGCATCGTCGAGGACGCGTTCGCGACGGTTGCGCCGAAACGTCTGCTCGAGTCGCGTCTCGACGACTGACCATTTGTGCACGGCGGTGTGCCGAGAGTGTGCCGGTTCGAAAAGGACACTTTCGTCGGCCGCGCGGCGACGGTACGAAAGGGGAGTCCACGTCCCCCTCAGCGATCGGAGCCATCGGATGCACCGGATCAACCTCGCCGCTGCGCTGCTCGTCACCGCAATCCTGCTCGCGGCGCCGTCCGCGCTCGCCGCAACGTCGACTGTCGTCGTCAGCCAGGTCTATGCGGGCGGCGGCAACGCGGGCGCGACGTATCAGAACGACTTCGTCGAGTTGTTCAACCGCGGCGGCTCCGCGGTCGACCTCACGGGATGGACGCTTCAGTACGCGTCGTCGACGTCGACGAGCTGGTCCGCGACACCGCTCAGCGGCTCGATCCAGCCGGGACGCCACTACCTCGTCCAGCTCGCGTCGACTGCGACGGTCGGTGCGGCACTTCCCGCGCCGGACGCGACGGGCACGTCCAATCTCGCCGCCTCCGGCGGCAAGGTGGCGCTCGTCCGCGACGCCACGGCGCTCACGTGCGGCGCGACGGCGGGCAGCTGCTCGGGCTCTGCGCTGCTCGAGGATCTCATCGGGTACGGCTCGGCCTCCGACTACGAGGGAGCCGGCGCGGCGCCGGCGCTCACGAGCACGACGGCCGCTGTGCGACAGGGCGGAGGCTGCACGGACACGGATGCGAATGCCGTCGACTTCGCGTCCGCGGCGCCCACGCCGCGTAACGGGTCGGTCGCGGCGGCTGCGTGCTCGGGGACACCGACGGGCGACGCGACCGCGGCCGCCGGCGTCGATGTCGAGCTCGCGCCGTTCCTGTCCGTTGCGCTCGAGCGCTCGAGCATCAGCTTCGGCCAGGTGTTCGCCGGTCAGACGCCGCCTCCGGTCTCCGAGCACGTGACGGTCGTGAGCAACAACACCGCCGGCTACGTGCTGACCGTCCACCGCACGGCATTTGCTCCGGCCGACCTGCCGCTCGGCATCGCTCCCTCGGCGACCGCCGCGCTTGCGCCGATTCCGGTTCTGCCGGCGGCCGACTTCGTCCTTGCGAGTGCGTCCGCCGCGACTGCTGCCGTGGGCGACGTGTGGCCTGCGAGCGTCGGCTTCACGAGCGCGCTGCCGGTGCTGCCGCCGGGGCGCTACACGTCGACGATCACGTTCACGGTGATCGGCCGGTGATCGTCGCGCCTCCGCCTGTTGCGCTCGCCGCGTCGCCCGCGCGGATCGAGCTCGTGGGCGCAGGCGTCCGGACGATCCGCGTCACGAACTCGGCTCGTGTCGGCGTCGTCGTCGACGCGAGCCCAGCGGGTTTCGGTCTCGACCTGCGCGGTCGTCCACGCATCGTTGCACGGCGCGACCCTGCGGTGCGCGTGTCCGTGTCGCCGGGCCGTGTCGCGCTGAGTCCGGGTGCGACCGCGTCGGTCGTCGTGTCGACCACCGTCGGCGCCCATGCGCGACCGGGCGACCACGAGCTGCTCGTGCTGCTCGCGACGCGACGGCTTGCCGGCGCCGGCGTTTCGATTCGGATGCAGGTCGGAATCGTCGTCGTTGTGCGAGTTCCCGGTGCGGTCGTGCGGCGGCTCGACGTTCGCGGGCTGCATGTGCACGGACCGGGCCTGCTCGACGTCACGGTGCAAAACGACGGCAACGTCGCAGAGCGCATCGGGGCTCGAACGTTGCGCATCGTGCTTCGGCGCGGCGGTCGCGCGCTCGCGGTGCTGCGGCCGACGCCGCGCGAGCTGCTACCCGGCGCGCGTGGGATCGTCGCGGCTCGCTACCCGGCGGGTGTTCGCGGACGGGTCAGCGCGACGGTCGAGCTCGCCGGTCGAGCGGCGGTGTTCCGGATTCGCCTCCCCTAGGGCGAGAGGCGGAAGAAGAACCCGAAACCGGTGCCGATCACCTGCGAGCGCGGCGGCTGCTCGCACGCGACCGGCGCGAGCTTGCGTTCGACCTTGCCGACCGCCCCGGTGCTTCGCCGTGCGTGCACGGTGCACGACGACGGTGCGCGATCCTGCACGTCCTTGAAGTAGACGATCGGGAGGCTGTGCAGCGTCGACGGCACACCTGCGAGCGAAGGCCCGAACTCGGCGGCTGCGACAGGCGCCAGGCCGAGCGCGATCACTGCGGCGGCGAGGAGGAACCGCATGCCCGAAGGATACTCCCAGTCTGGAGGTCAGCGAATCCCCCGATGTCGTTGCGGGCATCGGCGGCGATCTTGCGCGCAGAGTCTCCCCGACGCACGTCCAAGGAGGGCACGGATGGCAGTGCTAATGACCGCTCAGCTTCCCGGCGGAACGAAGGAAATGATCGACGGCATGACCTCGCAGCTCGAAGGGAAGATGCGGAGCGCGCAGGGATTCACGCTGCACACGAACGGCCCGGCGCCCGGCGGGTGGCGTGTGACCGAGGTCTGGGCTTCGCAGGCGGACTTCGAGGCGTGGTTCGAGGCCCACGTCAAGCCGGCGTTTCCTGAGGGCGCCCCGATGCCGTCGATTACCTTCGACGATCTGAACACCGTCGTCACCGCCTAGCGGCGACGACCGCTGTCGGCAACCCGTCCCGGGCTGGGGGAAGCGGGTTGCCGGTAGCTCGTGTTGCGCTGTGTGAGCCAAGCCCGCAGAGCCATGCGGCCTGCAATGCCCCCAACGGGATTCGAACCCGTGCGACGGCCTTGAAAGGGCCGCGACCTGGACCGCTAGTCGATGGGGGCGGCGCGGTTCAGGCTACAGATACATGAGCCAGCGAGAGGTCGCGCCACAGGCGCAATCCTTGTGCGTCACGGCGCAGCTGCGGCAGTGCCAGTGCTCCCACCAGATCCACTTGAGGTGGTTCACCTCGAGCACGAACAGGGCCACGATCCACAGGAGAATCTCGGTGCGCGACACGCCGTTCAACGTATCGGCGTCCGGAGACCGCGAGCAATGGGCCGGGAGGCCCAACCTTGCCGGCTGCCGGTCCCACGATCAGATCGGGTGCGGGGCGGAGCAGGTCCCGGAGGAACCGCTCCGCCCCGAAATCGTGCCGCTCCTTAGAGCGCGCGGCCGCGCCGGCCGACGCCGCCCGAGAACAGGCTGATCAGCCAGACCAGTGCGAGTACGGCTGCGACGATGAAGAGCCACTTGATGACGAACCCCGCGCTGAACGCGATGATCGCCAAGATCGCCAACACAACGAGAAGAAGCATTGTCAGTCCTCCTTTGGTCGCCCTCAACGGGTCGATTACGGAGGTGAAACGAGCGAACCGCGCTGCCGGTTACGCCTGAAGCGGCGCCAGAACGAGGACCGCGTCGCCCTGCTGGGTCTGCGAGATCCCGAACTTGTAGATCCGCGGCTGCGTGACCGAGTCGATGCGCTGCACCTCGGTCGAGGTCATCTTGGCCTGTAGCGGCACCTTCGGGGCGAGCGTCCGCCGGAGCGGCATCCTCAGCTGCTGCGCGACGTCGCTCTTCTGCAGGTAGACGACGTAGGCGGGCTGCGTCCCGGCCGGAGGCGGCATGAACGCGACGATCTGCTTCACGCTCTTCACGTACTTGAACGTGTAGAGCGCGAGCTCGAGGATCTCGCGGCGCACGAGGGTCGCGCGCGCGACCGACGCCTTGCCGGTGGCGATCGAGCAGGAGCTGCCGAGGCCGCAGAGCGAGAAGGTGAACGTGTTCTCGTTCGTGAGCTGCATCACCTGGTCGGGCAGAATCTTGCCCTTCGGGCCGCGCACGGCGAGGAGGGGGATCGGAATCGTCTGGCCGCCCGACGACACCGCCGGGCCTCTCGGGATCACGTCGACGAGCTGATTGCCGTCGGGGAGGCGGTAGTTCGGCGACACGTGCTCGGCGATCTGTTTCGCGGCGCCGAGACCGCCGCCGGTCGGCTTCCACGACGACCACGCGGGCCCCGGGTTGATGCTGCGACCGCCATAGACGACGACGCCGCCGATCCCCGCCATGACAGCGAGCCCGAGGATGCCGTAGATGACCATGAACCGGTGCCGGTGCAGCTGCGCGGACACGGATGCCGGCGCCGCCGGCCGCTCGACCAGCGGAGCCTCCGGCTTCGCGAGCTCGGCGCCGTCGCCGCTCGTCAGATCCGCGGCCATGTCTCCTCTGCAAGCAGGTCGACTTCGGGAACGGTGACCGGCAGGCTCTGCAGGAGCTGGACGACCTCGTTGCCGTACATCTCTCGCCTCTCGACGAGGGTGTCTGCGATCGTCTCGATGGCAGGCTTGTTGCTCAGCATCAGATGGTAGGCGCGGATGTACGCCTGCCCGATGATCTGTGCGGCCATCGCGCGCTTGTCACGGTCGTTGAGGACGCCGGCGATCGGGTCGGCGGCGAAGGGACCGCCGCCACCGGTCCGGTTCATGATCTGCACGCCGATCTTCTCGAAGCGCTTCATGATCCGTTCCCGGGTCTGCTCCTCGGTCTCGTCCTTGACCTTCTTCGTGATCGTGATCGGCTCCGGCGCCATCGCCGACGCGCCGACCATGTACGCGGCGAGCGCGGTCGTCGACTGGACGTCGCCACCGACGCCGTTCGTGTTCTCGCCGTAGAAGACGTGCTCGGCCGCCATCGCGCCGAGCAGCATCGTCAGCGCTGCCATGTCCTCGCTGCGCCAGCGGCTGAACCGCTCCTCCTGCTGGATGCCGTAGAAGTGGCCGAGCGAGCCGCCGCGCATCTTCACCGAGAGCCGCGTCGACTCGATGTTCTTCTGGTAGACGTGCGACGCGAGCGCGTGCCCCGCCTCGTGAACGGCCGTCGCGCGCAGCTCGTCCGGCACCGACTCGACGCCGATCGCGGTGCCCGACTCGATGGTCGTCATCGCCTCGACGAGGTCGCCGCGGCTGAAGACGACGCGGCCGTCGTGCTGCGCATACGTCAGCGCCATCGAGCAGACCTGGTCGATCATCGCAGGCGAGTAGCCGTTCGTCATGCGCGCGATCTCGTCCCGCGCCTCCGGCGTGTCGAGCTCCTCGTCGTGCCCGACCTTGCCGAGATAGAGGTCGAAGACGTCGACGCGATCGTCCTTCGTCGGCGTGCGGAACCAGACATGCCGGCCCATCCGCCCTGGGCGCGTCAGCGCCGGGTCGAGCCGCTCGATCGGCACGTTCGTCGCGCCGATGAAGTAGATCTGCGCGCCGAGCGGACGCGGCGGCGGCAGGCGCAGGCTCACCTTGCCGATGCGCCGCGGGAAGATGTAGACCGCGTCGAGCGTGGAGTTGATGCGGTTCGTCAGGAAGCGCCGTGAGAACGGCGGGTTGTCGATGCCGTCCATGACGACGAGCAGCTGGTTGAGCGCGAGCTGGCCCTGGCCGCCCCCCATCATCCCGGGGAAGATGCCCTGATTCGCGAGGTTGCCGATCTTCTGCATCCACGCCGGGTACGGCGACCGCGAGTCGGGTGCGCGATGCTCGAACATTCGGTCGCGCCACGCGCGCGTCTCGATCACGACGTCACCGCTCGCCGACACGGCGCCGTTCTCGCCGTAGAAGAGCAGCTCGTCCGCAACGGGCTTGCTCTGCCCGAGCGCCGCGCGGCGCATGCCGACGGCGTCGATCTCGTCGATGAAGACGATGCACTGGCCGCCCCACTTGCGCGCAAGCTTCTTCGCCTTGCGCGCGAGGAAGCGCACAATGAGCGCGTCGATGCCGATGAACGTCTGCGCGAAGCCCGAGCCCGGGATCGACACGAAGGGCGAGTTGAACCCGGTCGCGATGGCCTTCGCGAGCATTGTCTTCCCGGTGCCCGGCGCGCCGAGGAAGAGCAGTCCTCGCTCCCGCTTGCCGCCGGCGCGCTCGAATGCCTCCCCGGACTGCCAGAGCGTGACGACGCGCCGCACCTCTTCCTTCGCCTCCGCCTGGCCGCGGACGTCGTCGAGCTTCACGCCCCACTCTGCGTCGCCGGGCTCGTAGCCGCGGATCTGCGAGATGCCCATCAGCATCAGCGGCCCCATGAAGATGAGGAAGTTCGCGAGGAAGAGGAAGAGCACGAGCACCATCTGCTGCAAGATCGTGCGGCTCGTGAACACGTGGCCGATGCTCCTCAGGATGTGCCAGCCGGTCAGCGGCCAAGAGTCGTACGTCGCACTGAAGAAGTAGTGCTTGAGGAAGACGAGCGTGACGATCGCCGCGAGGAAGATCCCGACCCGGTAGAAGAAGCGCCACGTCCAGGCGCGGCGGCGGTTGACGATGTCCTCCTCGCGGAGGCGCGCGTCCTCGTTGCCGAACAGGCTCGGCCACGGGATGAGCCGCCGGATCACGAGGTCGACGAGGCCGCGGAAGCCGATCACGACGAGGGCGGTCAAAAGGAGCGACTTGCCGACGCTGAGCCCGTCCTCCTTGTGGAAGAAGAAGAAGGCGGCGGGGCTCGTCAGAAGGGCGACGACGGTCGCCACGCGGGCCAGGCGGCGCAGCTGAGTGGCGAGGGCTACCGACTCCTCGCTCGAGCGCAGCATGCCGGTCGTCGTTACTTCGGCGGTCGCCATGGGCTCTCAGTGTAGTCGTGGGGGGACGTAATCTCTGTACTCCGGAATGGGCGATTTAGATTTCTCTCACGACGACGTCGAGCGGGCCCGGCGCTATCACCGACCGCTGTACTTCGCCGCCGCAGCCCGTTTTCTTCTTGCCGTCTCGGTCTATTCGCTCCTCGCGTGGAGCTGGATCGGCGACCGGCTCTGGAGCGCGGTCGCCGGGCTCGGATGGGCCGGGGCGGCCGCGGCGTGGGCGGCGCTCGTGCTCGCCGTCTCGGCGGTCGTCCGCCTGCCGCTCGACGTCTGGCGCGGGCTCGTGTTCGAGCGGCGCTGGGGCTTCTCGAAGCAGACGGCCGCGGCGTGGGCGGCCGACCAGGCGAAAGGGCTCGCACTCGCCGTCGCGCTCGCCACGGGCGTCTGGGTTGCGGCTGTCGGACTCGGCCGGGCACTGCCGGGCTGGTGGGCGCTGCCCGCGGCGGCGGCGCTCGCGCTGCTCACGCTCTTCCTCGCCTTCGTCGGCCCCGTCGTGCTCGAACCGATCTTCAACCGCTTCGAGCCGCTCGCCGACGCGCAGCTCGCGGGGGAGCTTCGGCAGCTCGCCGTCGACGCGGGCGTGCCGATCCGCGACGTGCTCGTCGCCGACGCGAGCAAGCGCACGACGAAGTCGAACGCGTACGTCTCCGGGCTCGGCGCCACGCGGCGCGTCGTGCTCTGGGACACCCTGCTCCAGTCGACGGGCGCGCGCGAGGTGAAGCTCGTGATCGCACACGAGCTCGGCCACCGGCGCGAGAGGCACGCGGCGAAGTTCACCCTGCTCTTCATTGCCGGCGGGTGCGCAGGCGTCCTCGTCCTCTGGGCCGTGCTCGGAGCGCTGTCGTCCCGCGACTTTCCGGTCGCGCTCCTGCTCTTCACCGGGCTCTCGCTCCTCGGCATGCCGGTCGTGACTGCGGTCTCGAGACGGTGGGAGCGCGTCGCCGACCGGTGGTCGCTCACGCTGACGAACGACCTCGAGGCGTTCGAGAGCACGCATCTCGGCCTCGCCCGCGAGAACCTCAGCGACCTCGCGCCGCCGCGGCTCGCCTACGTGCTTCTCTTCACCCATCCGACCGCACCCGAGCGGCTCGCGTTCGGGCGAGCCGTCGCAGGAGCCGTGTGATGCACGCGCACTCGCACGATCACTCGCGTGCCGCGGACCGCCGTCTTCTGGCGGTCGCACTCCTCCTGATCGTCGGCTTGATGGCGGGCGAGATCGCCGCCGGCATCGTCGCGGGCTCGCTCGCGCTCCTCGCCGACGCGGGGCACATGCTCACCGACGCCGCCGCGCTCACGGCGGCGCTCGTCGCCTCGCGGCTTGCGTCGCGGCCCGCACGCGGTTCGTGGACGTTCGGGCTCGGACGCGCGGAGATCCTCGCCGCGCAGGCGAACGGGATCGCGCTGCTCCTGGTCGGCATCTGGATCATCTACGGCGCAGTACGGCGTCTCGTCTCGCCGGCCGACGTCCACGGCGGCATCGTGCTCGTCGTCGCGCTCGTCGGCGTCGCCGTGAACCTGCTCGCGACGCTCGTGTTGTCGCGCGCCGACCGCGAGAGCTTGAACGTCCGCGGCGCGTTCCTGCACGTCGCGACCGATCTCGCTGCGTTCGCCGGTACCGCTGTCGCGGGTGCACTCGTGCTCACGACCGGGTGGGACCGGTTCGACCCGGTCGCGGGGCTCGCCGTCGCCGCGCTCTGCCTGCGCTCGAGCTGGTCACTTCTCCGCGAGTCGGGGCGCATCTTCATGGAGGCGTCGCCCGCCGGCATCGATCCGGACGAGGTCGCGGGCGCTCTTGCCGCGGATCCCGACGTCGTCGAAATCCACGATCTTCACGTCTGGACGGTGACGAGCGGCTTTCCGGCGCTCGCGGCCCACGTGCTCGTCTCGCCCGAGACCGACTGCCATGGCGCTCGCCGCCGGCTGCAGCGGCTGCTGCACGACCGTTACCAGCTCCATCACGTGACGCTCCAGGTCGACCATGTGGCGCAACGCTCTCAACCAGTCGAGATAGCATCGCGCCGTGACACGTGATCTCTCCGGCAAGACGGCGATCGTCACCGGCGCGTCGTCCGGAATCGGGCAGGCAACCGCTCGGGCGCTGAAGGAAGCCGGCGTGCGCGTCGCCGGCGGCGCACGGCGCGTCGAACGGCTCGAGACCGACGTCAAGCTCGAGCTCGATGTCACCGACCGGCAGAGCAGTGAGCGTTTTGTCTCCGCCGCGGTCGAGCAGCTCGGCGGCCTCGACATTCTCTTCAACAACGCCGGCCTCGCGCTCGGACGGCATCCCTTCACGGAGTCGAGCGAAGAGGACGAGTACGCCGTGTTCAACACGAACGTCAACGGCCTCGTCCGCATCACCCGCCTCTGCTTGCCGCACATCCGTGACGGCGGCCACATCGTGAACATGGGCTCCGTCGCCGGCCGCGTCGCTTACGAGAACGGCGCGACCTACATCGCGTCGAAGTTCGCCGTGCGCGGCTTCACGTACGCGCTGCGCGAGGATCTGCTCGGCCGCCCGATTCGGATCACGACCGTCGATGCAGGTCTCGTCGAGACCGAGTTCTCGATCGTCCGCTTCAAAGGAGACACCGAGAAAGCCGACGCGGTCTACAAAGGCGTCGACCCGCTCACCGCCGAGGACATCGCCGACTGCGTGCTGTGGGCGTTGACACGACCGTGGCACGTCAACATCGACGAGATCGTCGTCAAGGCGCGAAACCAGGCTTCCGGCGCGCGCGTCTTCCGCGAGCAATGACACCGGCCGCGCCGTGGCGCGTCGCGATCGTGACGCGGATCCTGCCGGTCGTGCTCGGCTTCTACGGTGCGCTTCGCGAGGCAGGCCACGAACCGGTCGCCCTTCTCACCGTCCGCGACAACGACGGCCGCTACGGCGGCTTCGAGCTCGGCGGGATGCTCGGTGAGGTGCCGCAGGATCTCGAAGTCCTGATGCCGGCGCGGCGCTCGTCGATCGCGCCGCTCCTCGAGGCCGTGCGCCCCGACCTCGTCGTCTGCACCGGCTTTCCATGGAGGATCCCCGCCGACGCGCTCGCCGTGCCGCCGCTCGGCTGGCTCAACGGGCACCCGTCGCTCCTGCCGCGCCACCGCGGACCGGTTCCCGTCGCCTGGTCGATCCGCAACGGTGAGCCCGAGATCGGCATCACGTTCCACCGCATGGATACGGAGCTCGACACCGGCGCGATCCTCGCGCAGCGGACGATGACGGTCGGCGAGTACTGCGAGCCGGATGAGTTCTACGGCCGCATGGGTCCGTTGCACATCGACGCGTTCTGCGAGGCGCTCGACAAGCTCGCCGCCGGTGACGAAGGCACGCCGCAGACGGCGGGCGGCGAGTACGAGTCGTTTTTCGGCGACGAAGACGCCGACCTCGACCTCTCGCGCACCGCAGACGAGGCGAACCGCCTCGTCTGGGCGTGGCGCTACACGATTCCGGTCGGGACGCGCCACGGCGCATTGCTCGAGCTCGACGGCGAGACGGTGCGGGTGCTTGCGTCGTCGCTCACCGAAGTCGACGGCGCGCGACGCGTCGAATGCGCCGACGCGCCGCTCTGGCTCGTGAAGACTCAGCCGGTCGCGGCGACCGGCGCGGAGTCGACAGGCTCCGCGTCGTAGGTGAAGTCGCGCACCGAGGGCAGTCGGTAGACGACGAGCGTGCTCGCGACGAGCCAGCACGCACCGAAGATCAGAT
The DNA here is from genome assembly GCA_041486645.1 of Gaiellaceae bacterium. Classification (GTDB taxonomy): domain Bacteria; phylum Actinomycetota; class Thermoleophilia; order Gaiellales; family Gaiellaceae; genus Palsa-739. The sequence goes on from JBGPLW010000001.1 coordinate 34,775, forward strand.
ACGCACGCATGCCGACCACCGTGCCGAGCGGCCCGGCCAGCGCGTAGCCCGCGGGGAGGAACACCATCGCGCTCATCCAGCCGTACGCAGAGACGCGCGCGAGCTTCTCCGGCGCGATCGTGCGCTGCATCGCGGTGTCCCAGACGACGGAGCCGCACGCGAACGCAAAGCCGGCGAGGGCCGCCGCCGGCGCGAGCGCGAAGACGGAGACGTGGTAGGCGAGCAGCACGCTCTGGATCGCGGTCGGCAGGAAGAGGTACCCCATCGCCATGAGCGGCCGGCGCGGGCGAAGCCGAAGCCCCGCGAGGCTGCCGAGAAGCGCGCCGATGCCCTCGCCGGTGACGACCGCGCCCCACGAGCCGGCGCCGCCCATCGAGTGCTTCGCGATGTACGGCCCGAGCACGAAGAACGGCGCGTACGTGATCAGGAAGTAGAGGGCGATCCAGAGGCAGAGGACCCAGACCCACGTGTGCTCGACGAAGGCGCTCCAGCCTTCGCGCAGCTCGTGCAGGAAGCTCTGGCCGGCCTTCGCGAGCGACTCGACCCGCAGCTGCGAGAGGAGTAGCGCGCTCGCTGCGTACGTGCCGGCGTCGAAGAGCAGCGCCGTTCCGGAGCCGACGGTCGCGACGATCGTTCCGCCCGCCGCGGCGCCGAGCGGGAACGCGGCGTAGCGGGCGATCGCGAGGTAGCTGTTCGCCTGCTGCAGCAGCTCCGGCCGCACCACCTCAGGCACGAGCCCGTACGACGCCGGCGAGTAGAACGCGACCGCCGCGCCGCCGACGGCTTGTAACGCGATCAGCTCCCACACGTGCGCGTGCCCGGCGACGAGCAGGACGCCCATCGTCGTGCGTACGGCAAAGCTCGCTGTGTCGGAGCCGATCATCACCGCGCGCCGCGGCAGCCGGTCGCCGACGACCCCGCCGAATGCGAGCGTCGCGACCTGCGCAACCGTCCAGGCGGCGAAGCCGAGACCGACCTCCGTCGCGCTGCCGCCGAGATCGAGGATCGCGAACGCGACCGCGATCGGCGCGAGATACGTGCCGACGTACGAGATGCCCCGGGCAGCGAAGAGAAGCCTGAAGTTCCGCTCGCGGAGCGCGTCCACGGGCGGATGGTGACGCGCTACGCGGCGGGAGGCAAGGCCCCGTGCTGCTCGACCCAGCGCACGAGTCCGCGGTACGACTGCCAGATCGGCATCGCGACGTTCCAGTCCGCCATGTTCTCGCCCGCATCGCGCAGCTCCGTGCGCACGTACTCGACGAACTCTTCTTCACCGGCGCCACCGCGGACGAAGTCGGCCCAGTCGTACAGCTCGAGCCGTAGTTCGGCGAGGTGGCGCTGCGGATCTTCGGCGACGCCGAAGTGGATGAGCGCGAGCCGTTCCGGGTCGCGACGCTCTATCTCCTCGATCGTCCGCTGCCAGAGCTCGACGTCGAGCTCGGGCGGCGGCGTCGGCGGCAGCACCGCGTGGCCGGGCTGAATGCGCACGCCGGCAGCATCGCCGGCGTAGAGCGTGCCGTCGCGGTCGAGATACGAGACGTGGTGCGACGCGTGACCCGGCGTCGGGAAGCAGTCGAGTCCGAGCACACGGTCGCCGACGACGTGCACGTTCTCGCGCGGCACGGGTGCGAGCTCGCCCCACAGCGTGTCGAAGGTGTCGCCGTAGAGCCTGCGCGCGCTGCGCTCGAGCCGTTCCGGGTCGATGAGGTGCGGCGCGCCGATCCCGGAGACGTGCACCTGAAGCGAGGGCTGCTCGCGCACGAGCACGCCCGCCGCACCCGCGTGGTCGAGATGGATGTGGCTGAGGAGCAGGTGCCGGACGCCGCCGAGCTCGAGGCCGCGCTGCGCGAGGCCGGCCTTCAGCGCGTCGATCGTCGTCGCCGCGCCGCAGTCGAAGAGCGCCGGGCCGTCGTCGGTGTCGAGGAGGTACGAGGCGACGGTGCGCTCGTGACCCATATGGCGGAGATCGATCAGCTCGGGCACGGCGGGATGCTAGTGCCTCTTCAGGTGATGTGGCCACGCTTCTGGGGCGCGAGCACCAAGCGGTGCAAGGACGCAGGCCGGGTCGCTAGCGGTGCTAGCGGCGCGGCCGAGGACGCGGCAACGCGCCGCGTGATCGCGATCCAGAAGCCTGGAGGGCATTGCCTGAAGGGGCACTAAACGAGTGTGAGCGTGTCGATGAGGACGGCTTCGGACGCGACGGCTTCGATCGGCTCGTACTCGTGCGAGCCGTCCGCACGCGCAAACACGACCCGCGGCGCGTAGACGCCGTGCGCGCCGATCAGCGTGCGCAGCACCATGAACGGCTCGACGGGGATCACCTCGGCGACGAGGCCCTCGGACGCGAACTGCACGGGCCCGACGAGCGCGTCGAACGGCTCGAACTCGACTGCGTCGGGCTCGCCCGCCGCTTCGCCGACGACGATCTGGAACGCCGGCTCGCGGACGAGCCCGGGGCGGCCGAGGATCGGCTCGAGCCATTGCACGAGCAGGTCGAGCTGCGCGCCGAGCGGGAGGACCCAAGTGCCGCTCACGCGCGGTCGCGCGCCTTCCCGAGGATCGCGTCGGCTTCGCTTCTGTTGCCCCAGCCGCGCGTCTCGGTCCGCTTCGACGGCTCGAGATCTTTGTAGCGCTGGAAGAAGTGCTCGATCTCGTCGCGGAGCTCGGAGTTCACGTCGTGGATGTCGCGGATGCGCTCGAACGACGGGTCGCCGAGCGGCACGCAGAGGAGCTTCTCGTCCGGCCCCTTCTCGTCGGTCATGTGGAAGACGCCGATCGGCCGCACGCGGATGCGGCAGCCGGGGAACGTCGGATCGGAGACGAGGACGAGCGCGTCGAGCGGGTCGCCGTCCTCGGCGAGCGTCCCCTCGACGTAGCCATAGTCGGCCGGATACGTCATCGCCGTGAAGAGGCGGCGGTCGAGCACGATGCCGCCGAGCTCCCTGTCGAACTCGTACTTGTTCCGCGATCCCGACGGGATCTCGACGAAGACGACCGCCTTGTTGCTCACGTGCGAACGGCCGCGGGCACGAGCGCGTGCTCGAGGTCCGCGATCAGATCCGTCGCCGACTCGATGCCGACCGACAGGCGTACGAGGTTCGGCGGTGAGGCGAACGGCGCCGTCGCAGTCGATGCATGCGTCATCCGCGCCGGCACCTCGATCAGGCTCTCGACGCCGCCGAGCGACTCCGCGAGCTGGAAGAGCTTTGTGCGCGTGACGAGGGCGAGCGCCTCCTCCTCCGAGTGCGCGAGGAAGGAGACCATGCCGCCGAAGTCGCGCATCTGCCGCGCCGCGAGCGCATGGTTCGGATGCGATGGCAGACCGGGGTAGAGCACGCGCTCGACGTTGCCGTGCCGCTCCAGCCAGAGCGCCACCTGCATCGCGTTCTCGCAGTGCTGCCGCATGCGAACGGCGAGCGTCTTGATCCCGCGCAGCACGAGCCACGAATCGAAGGGCCCCGGCACGGCGCCGAGCGACTTCTGCAGGAAGTAGAGGCGCTCCGCGATCGTCGGGTCGTTCGTCGCGATGAACCCGCCGACGGTGTCGGAGTGGCCGCCGAGATACTTCGTCGTCGAGTGCACGACGACGTCGGCGCCGAGCTCGAGCGGCTGTTGCAGGTACGGCGTCGCAAAGGTGTTGTCGACGACGAGGAGTGCGCCGACTTCGTGCGCCGCGTCGGCAGCGGCGCGTATGTCGACGACGTTCAACAGCGGATTCGACGGCGACTCGACCCACACGATGCGCGTGTTGTCGTCGAGATGGTCGCGCAGGTTCGGGAAGTCCTCCGCCGGGACGTAGTCGAAGAGGTAGCCCTTCGGCTCGTACACCTGCGACGTCATGCGGTAGACGCCGCCGTAGACGTCCGCGATCAGCACGACGCGCTGGCCGGGGTCGACGAGGTGCATGAGCGTCGTCGTCGCGCCGAGCCCCGACGAGAAGGCGATGCCGTGGTCGGCGCCTTCGAGCGACGCGAGCGCCTGCTGAAGCGCGGTGCGGGTCGGGTTCGCGACGCGCGAGTAGTCGTACCCCTTGTGCTCGCCCACAGCGTCCTGCACGTAGGTCGAGGTCTGGTAGATCGGCGTGATGATCGCGCCCGTCGCGGGATCCGGCTCCTGCCCCTCGTGGATGGCGCGGGTCTCGAAGTCCATCCCGGAAGTCTACGAACGGACGACCTGCTCGGCACCCAAAACGCGGGCCAGCCGGGCGGTCGCCGTCTCGAGAGCCTCGTCGAGGTTCCCGCGCGCCCCCGGCTCCGGGTGGAACGCCTTGACGCGGAGGACGCCTTCGGCCCGGTCGTGCTTCAGGTCGGCGCGGCCGACGAGGCGGTCGCGGCGGAGGAGTGGCAGGACGTAGTAGCCGTAGACCCGCTCGTGCTCGCGCTTGTAGACCTCGATCACGTGGCGAAAGCCGAAGATCCGCTCGAGATAGGTGCGGTCCCAGACGAGGTTGTCGAACGGGGAGAGGAGCACCGACTGCGGCAGCGGGCCGCCGGACTCGACGTCCGCAGGCACGAGCACGGGCGCCTTGCCGTCCTCGACGTCGAGCTTGCGGAGCAGCCCTTCCCCGACGAGCGCGTCTGCGTGTGGGCGCACGCCGGCCGCGCCGCCCGCGAGCCGCCACATCTCGGCGACCGCCGCTTCGGTGAGCGCGCCGCGCGCGCGGACGCCACGGAGCGTCGCCCAGCGCACGTACTCGTCGCGCGTCGGCGTCGAGCCGTTCAGGTGCTCGGCCGGGACGACGCGCTCGGGCAGGTCGTACAGGCGCTGGAAGTTCTCGCGGCCGGCGATCACGAGCCGCCCGGCGGAGTGGAGCGCCTCGAGCACGACCTTCGCCGGCTTCCAGTTCCACATGCCGCCGGGGCCCGAGCCTTCGAAATCGCGCGAGGCGAGCGGGCCGCGCTCGGCGATCTCGCGCAGCACCTGTTCCGTCAGCTCAGGCTCGCGCTCGAAGACGTTGCCGCGCCACGGATGCGAATCGGCGAAGTGCGCCATGCGCCAGCGGTGCATGCGGTAGTCCTCGATCGGCACGAGGCACGCCTCATGAGCCCAGTACTCGAAGATCCGTCCCTCGCGCATCAGCCTCGACACGGCGGGCTCGGAGTAGGCGCCGATGCGCGCCCCGAGGGCGATGCGGTGGCTCCGTTCGACGGTCGAGATCGAGTCGAGCTGCACGCAGCCGAGACGCTGGACGGTCGCAAGCAGCTCCGCTGCTGTTCCCTTGCGCGAGCGAACGGCATAGCCCTGTGCCTCCGTCACGCGGCGGCGGATCTCTGCGAGGCTGACGGTCGTGAGCGATTTCGCCACGTTCGTATTCGAGCAGTTGCCGCCGCCTCCAGGTCGAGTGCTCGAGATCGGCTGCGGCCCCGAAGGCGGCATCGTCGCGGAGCTCGCAGCGGGCGGCTACGACGTGCTCGGCGTCGATCCGGACGCGCCCGAGGGCGTGCGGTTCCTCCGGGCGGAGTTCCAACAGGTTGACGGCACCTGGGACGCCGTTGTTGCCGGTCGCGTACTGCACCATGTGCACCCGCTCGGCGAGGGTCTCGACAAGCTCGCTTCGCTCGCGCCGCTCCTGATCGTCGACGAGTTCGCGTGGGACCGGATCGAGCCGCCGGCCCAGGACTGGTACGAGAGCCAGCACCGGATGCTTCGCGCAGCCGGCGCCGATCCGTACGGCCCACGCGATCTCGACGAGTGGCGCACCCGGCATCACGATCTTCATCCGCACACGACGCTGCTCGCCGCACTGCGTGCGCGCTATGACGAGCGCACCCTCGAGTGGGGGCCGTACTTCTACCGTTGGCTCGGCGGCCCCTCGAGTGAGGCGCTCGAGCGGACGCTGATCGGTGCGGGAGCGATTCCCGCGATCGGCTACCGCTGGGCAGGCGCGAGCACGTCGACGACGCGCTCTTCGGCGCCGTCGCGGTAATCCGCGCCGAGCTTCTCCTCGAGTACACGCGTCAGCTCGCCGCTCTCGGCGAGCTCCTGCGTGATGTCGGCGCCCCCGATCAGTTCGCCCTTCACGAAGACGGCGGGGATCGTCGGCCAGCCCGAGAGCTCGGCGAGCTCCTGGCGGATCGCCGGGTCGGGAAGGATGTTCACCGCCGTCACGGGCGCTCCCGCGTCGCGGAGCGCACGCAGCGCGCGGTCGGAGTTCCCACACATCACGAACTGCGGCGTGCCCTTCATGAAGAGCGCGACCGGCTCGTTCTCGATGACGTTCTTGATGGTTTCCTTGAGCTCGCTCATGAAGTCCCTCTCGTCTTGATTCGCAGTTCGTGAATGGTGCCGTCGCGGAGCGGCTCCGCGAGCGCCTCGTTGACGAGGCGATGCTGGTCGAGCAGCGTCAGGCCGTCGAAGCGCGGGCTCGCGACGATCACCTGGAAGTGATCGCCGCCGCCCGTGCGATCCTCGACGCGGAGCTCGCCCGCATCGGGAAACGCGCCGCGCAGCAAAGTCTCGAGACGATCGACAGCCACGCAGCCATGCTACTCACGGCGCGTACCCTTAGGTCGATGTCGGAGATCGGTCTTTTCCCGCTCGGCATCGTCCTGCTCCCGACCGAGCGCGTGCCGCTCCACATCTTCGAGCCGCGCTACCAGGAGCTGATCGGCGAGTGCCTCGACGCCGACGACGAGTTCGGGCTCGTGTACGCCGACGAGGACGGCGTACGGGAGATCGGCACCCGCGCACGCATCACGGAGGTGCTCGAGCGCTTCGACGACGGCCGGCTGACGATTCTCGTCGAGGGCGGCCTGCGCTTCAGGGTCGAGGCCCTCACGCGCGGCCGCTCCTTCATGACGGCGGAGATCGACGAGGTGGACGACGAGGCGGGCACGGTCGATCCGGAGACCGCGCTCCGCGCCGCCGGCGCGTTCCGCGCGCTCGCCGCGCTCGCCGGTGCCGAGACCGAGGATCCGGACGAGGCGTCGCCGCAGCTCTCGTTCGAGCTCGCCGCGCAGGTCGAGCTGCCGCCGGAG
>JBGPLW010000002.1:0-25289 GCA_041486645.1 Gaiellaceae bacterium
CCGCACGCGAGCACGGGCTTGGGGTCGGCGTCGCGTTCAACCCCGAGACCGAGCCGGAGGACGTCGCGAAGGTCGCGGGCGGCGCCGACCTCGTGCTCTGCATGAGCATCCACCCGGGTTACTCGGGCCAGGAGTTCATGCCGGAGGCGCTCGACCGGGTTGCGCGCCTCCGCGCCGAGCTGCCTGCAGGCGTGCACATCCAGGTCGACGGCGGCATCGACAACGACAACGTCCGCTCGGTGTTCGAGGCAGGCGCGACGCTGCTCGTCGCAGGCAGCGCGGTCTTCGATCGCGAGGACTTGCCGCGCGCGTACCGCCGTCTCGTCCAGGCCCTTGCCTGAATCCAATACGCTTGGCTCCGTGAGCGAGCACGAATCCTGGCCGGGCGAGGGGCCTGATCCGACGGACACCGCCGTCGAGGTCGAAGAGGCGGACGACGCCGACGTCGCCGACGCCGACGACGAGGACACGGGCGACGGGGAGCCCGAGCTCCGCCTCGCCGGTCACGGCGCCGGCGAGCTCGACATCCCCGACGACGTCGACGTGCTCGAGGGCGAATCGCGCGGCACACGCCGCGGCGTGGGCATCGTCGTCTCACGCGCGAACGTCGAGGTTGCAAACCGCCTGCTCGAGTCGGCGCTCGCCGAGCTCGACAGCGCTGGAGTCGGCCGCGACCAGGTGCTCGTGATGGCCGTGCCGACGGCGTTCGAGCTCCCGATCGGCGCGATGGCGCTCGCCAAGACGCGCCGGTACGCCTGCATCGTCGCGGTCGGCAGCGCAACCGACTCCGCCGTCGTCGCCGCCGAGGCGGCCTCCGGGCTGCAGCTCGCGGGGCTCGAGACGGGCGTCCCCGTCGCGTTCGGCCTCATCACCGACGCCGCCGAGGACGCCGGCGAGCGGGGGGCCGAGGCCGTCCGGAACGCGCTCGAGATGGCCGACCTCTTCCAGCAGCTCCGCGCCACCGCGCAGGCCGCCAAATAGGTTCGGCTACACTGCCCCGCCGATGAGCAGAGTCTGCGCAGTCTGTGGAAAGAAGCCCGGTTTCGGTAACCACCGGAGCCACTCGATGGTCGCCACGAAGCGGCGCTTCGACCCGAACCTCCAGCGCGTCCGCGTGCTCCTGAAGGGCAAGGCGACGCGGGCGTACGTCTGCACGCGGTGCCTCAAGGCCGGCAAGGTCCAGAAGGCCATCTGAGCCTTCCCCGGTTGATCCGCGCGTGGCGGATCGACCGGATGACGGATCGGATCGCGCGGCGCCCGCACGGCCGCGCGGCTCGCGAGACCTACGGCGCCGCCGACGTGCATTCGTTCGCCTGGCCGCCGGTGCTCGAGGCGCTCGGCCTCGGTCCGGACGACCACCTGCTCGACGTCGGCTGCGGTGGGGGTGTCTTCATGCGACATGCCCGGGAGCTGACCGGGTGCCGCGTCACCGGCCTCGACCACAGCCGCGACATGGTGAGGCTTGCGGGCCCCGATGCCGTCTTCGGCAAGGCCGAGCAGCTGCCGTTCCCGGACGGGTCTTTCACCGCCGTGTCGTCGGTTGTCGCGTTCTTCTTCTTTCCCGACCCGGTGCGCGCACTCACAGAGATGCGCCGCGTCCTCGACCCCGAGCGCGGCCGGATCGTGATCTTCACCACCGCCCCCGAGGCGAAGGGCACCGAGGCCGCGCCATACCCCCTCGCCAGCCGCGGGCACTTCTACACGGACGAGGAGCTCAGGAGCCTGCCCCGCGAGGCTGGGCTCTCGCGCAGCCGGGTCGAGCGGCCCGACCCGTGGGCCCAGCTGCTCGTTGCGCAACCTTGAGCGCGGTCCCGCGGTCGAATACAGCGTGGAGGCAGGGCACGCGCATGCGCTCTCGTCACCCCTCGGCCGGATCACGATCTCGAGCGATGCGATCGCGCACATCGTCGGTGAGACGGCGCGGGAGTGCTACGGCGTCGTGGCGATGGCGGGCCGGCGCCGGCTGCGCGACCGGCCGACGCGGGGGATCGAGATCGGCCAGAACGGCGAAGGCGTGACCATCGACCTCCACGTCGTCGTCGAGTACGGGCTCAACCTCGCCGAGGTCGCGTCGACGGTGCGAAACAGGGTCGGCTACGAGGTCAATCGCCTCACAGGCCTTCCGGTTCGGGCCGTTGAGGTGCACATTGACGATGTGCGGAGAACCGGATGAGCCTGAACGGCGATCTCGAAGCGGTGCAGAAGCTCGTCGACGCGGCGCTCGCGTCGCTCGAGGCGAACCGTGCCCGTATCGACGACCTGAACGTCTATCCCGTTCCCGACGGCGACACGGGCACGAATCTGACGATGACCGTCCGCGCGGTCGACGAGGCGGTCGACTCGACGTCGGCTGCGAACCGCCAGTCGCTCGCCCGCGACGTCGCACGCGGCGCACTGATGGGCGCGCGCGGCAACTCCGGCGTGATCTTCTCGCAGATCGTGCGCGGTGCCGCCGACGTGCTCGGCGATACGGAGACGCCGGTGATCGACGCCGACGCGATGGCGCGCGCGCTGCGCGGCGCCACCGACGCCGCCTACCGCGCGGTCCGCCGCCCCGTCGAAGGGACGATGCTCTCGGTCATCCGCGAGCTTGCGGAGGAGGCGGAAGCGCAGGCGCCCTCGCACCCGGCGCTCCCCGAGCTTCTCGTGCAGCTCGTGCGGCGCGGCGAGGAAGCAGTCGCACGCACGCCCGAGCAACTCCAGGTGCTGAAGGACGCGGGTGTCGTCGACGCGGGGGGTGCCGGCCTGCTCGAGCTCATGCGCGGCGTCGCGGCGGTCGTCACCGGCCAGCCGATCCCCGAGGCGCAGCCGGTCGAAGAGCATCTCTCCTTCGACGCGATCCACCAGGAGCTCTCCCGCTACACGTACTGCACCGTCTTCCTGATCGAGGGGAAGGATCTCCGCCGTGAGGCGCTCGAGTCCGAGCTCGACAAGCTCGGTGACTCGCTCCTCGTCGTCGGCGACGAGACGGCGATCAAGGTCCACGTGCACACCGACGATCCCGGCGCAGCGCTCTCCATCGGCACGCGCTCGGGGACGATCGACCGCATCGAGATCGCGAACATGCACGAGCAGACACAGGAGCGCGAAGAGCGCCTGCTCGCCGCCGTTCCCGATGCGCCGCGCGCGCAGTCCGGCGTCGTCGCGGTCGTCGCGGGCGAAGGGAACCGGCTGCTCTTCGAGAGCCTCGCGGAGGCGGTCGGCCCGCTCGAGGTGGTCGAGGGTGGCCAGACGATGAACCCGTCGACGGCGGACATCCTGCGCGCGGTGCAGTCGCTCGACGCGGAGGAAGGGATCATCCTCCCGAACAACTCGAACATCATCCTCGCCGCCGAACACGCAGCCGCGCACGCCGACCGCAACGTCGAGGTCGTGCACGCGGACTCGATCCCCGCCGGTCTTGCGGCGATGGTCGCCTTCGACGGCTCGCGAAGCGCCGCCGAGAACGCGGAGGAGATGCGCAAGGCCGCCGCCTCGGTCTCGACCGGCGAGGTGACGATCGCGTCGCGCGACGTCCAGATGAACGGCATCGCGATCCACAAGGGCGACTGGCTCGGGCTCGCCGCCGGAGAGCCCGTCGCCGGCGGCGCAGACTTCGACGAGGTGGCCTACGCCGTCGTCGAGCAGCTCCTGAACGGGCCGCGCGAGCTCCTGACGCTCCTCGTCGGCGAGGACAAGACGCCGCTCGACGGTGTGCTCGGGCGGATCGCCACGGCGCATCCGGCCGTCGAGGTCGACGTCCAGGACGGCGGACAGCCGCATTACCACCTGCTTCTCTCCGCCGAGTAGAGTCCGCACCCTCATGGGGCGGCCGATCCGGATCCTCCTCGTCGAGGACAACCAGGTCTTCCGCGAGGCACTCGAGCTTCTGCTCGGCATGCGCGCCGACATCGAGGTCGTCGCGTCGGTCGGCGACGGCAGCGCGGCGGTCGAGGCGGTCGAGCTGCACAAGCCGCACGTCGTGCTGATGGACTACCGCCTCCCTGGGATGGACGGGGTGCAGGCGACGGCAGCCGTGCGTGAGGCGCATCCCGACGTCGCCGTCGTCTGCCTCACCGCCTCGGCGAACGCGCGCGAGATCGAAGCGCTCTACGCAGCGGGCGCGACCGCCTGCCTCACGAAAGACCAGGAGCTCGAAGAGATCGTGAGCGCGTTGAAGCAGGCGGCCGCGTGAACCTCACCACCCTGAACACCGCGATCGTCCTCGACTCGACCGCGGACTATCCCGATGCGAGCGACACCTTCCCGAACTGGCGTGTCGTGCCGCTCTACGTCAACTTCGACACCGACAGCTACAAGGACGGCGTCGAACTCTCGGCGCACGAGTTCTACGAGCGCCTGCGCACGTCGCCCCAGCTGCCGACGACCTCGCAGCCGACGCCCGGCGACTTCCTCGCAACGTACGAAGAGCTCGGCGCGTACGAGCGCATCCTCTCGATCCACATCGCCTCGAATCTGTCGGGGACGTTTCAGAGCGCGGGGACGGCGGCCGCACAGCTGGGCGACGGCCGCGTGCGCACAATCGACTCACAGTCCGCGTCGGTGGCGATCGCGATGCTCGGGCTTGCGATCCAGCGGCGGCTCGAGCGCGGCACGACCGACGAGGAGATCGACGCGCTCGTCGAGCGCTACCTCATGGAGCACGGACTGCTCTTCACGGTCGACACGCTCGAGTTCCTCGCGCGCGGCGGCCGCATCGGCAAGGCGAAGGCGTTCGCGGGGCAGTTGCTGAACGTGAAGCCGATCCTCTCGATCCGCGACGGCGAGGTGCTGCCCGTGAAGCGCGTCCGCGGCAATCGCAAGGCGTTCCAGGAGTTCATCGCCGCGCTCGAGACGAACACGCGCGACGAGCCGGGACTCCGGGTCGGCATCGCGCACGCCGACGCGCCGGAGCGCATGGTCGAGCTCGAGAAGATGGTGCGCGACATCCGGCCGCAGGCGCAGATTGAGATGAAGACGTCGCTCGGCGCGGTGATCGGCGCCCACGCCGGCCCCGGCACCGTCGGCTGCTTCTGGTTCGCGGACGCCGACGACTAATCGTCTGCGCCGTCGCGCCCGTCGTGCCCCTTCGCCGGCTCCGGCCTGACCGTCCACGACGGCGCCGCGGGCAGGTTCGCACGCGGCGTCAGCTTCCCGACCGGATCGTTCTGCGCCGCCGCGTTCCCGAGCAGAAGCAGGTTCAGGAAGATCGCCGCAGTTGCGGCGGCGCCGACGCCGAGCACGACGAGCAGCACCTTCGAGACGCTCATGCCGCCAACGCTAGCGTTCTCTCGGCGAGCCCGCGGCGCACGTCCGCGGCCTCGGCCGGGCGGTTCGCGAGGAGTGCGGCGCGGGTCGAGCCGGCGGCGTCGAGGTAGCGGACGGCGAACGAGTCGTCGCCGCCGTCGAACGTGAGCACGTCGTCCGGCTCCGGGTTGCCGACGATCTGGAGGCGGAGCCCGAACTGGTCTGACCAGACGTACGCCGGCTGCGGTGACGGTGCGGTGAGCCCGAGGATCCGCCGCGCCGCGGCCGCACCGTCGAGCGCGGCGGCGGTCCAGTGCCCGGGCCCGACGACGTCGCCGGCGGCGAGGATGTGGATCGCCGGCCGCTCGGGCAGCAGCTCGCGCGCCGGCTCGACGCCGACGCCGACGAGCACCGTGTCGGCGCGCAACTCTGTCCCGTCGGTGAGCAGGATCGAGCTCACGCGTCCGCTCGCGTCGGCGCGGAAGTGGGCGACGCCCGTTCGCAGCCGCACGTCGATGCCGTGGCTCCGCCAGCGCGCCGCGAGCAGCAATCCGACCTCCTCGCCGAGCACACGCGCGACGGGCGCGTTCGCAGCTTCGACGATCGTCACCCGCAGTCCGAGCTTCAACGCGGTCGAGGCGACCTCTGCTCCGACGAAGCCGCCGCCGATGACGACGAGATGCGAGCCCGGGACGAGGTCGTCGTGCAGCGCGCGTGCGTCGGCCAGCGTCCGCAGCTCGTGGACGCCGGACGGCAGCTCGAGCGGGAGCCGTCGCGGCCGCGCACCCGTCGCGAGGACGGCATGGTCGAACAGGAGCTCCGCGCCGCGGCGGGTCCGCACGACACGGCCGACGGGATCGAGCTCGATGACGGGGCTGCCGAGCACGAGCTCGATCCCACGGTCGTCCCAGTACGAGCCCTTGCGGAGGAGCAGCGAGCTCTCGTCACGGGTGCCGAGCAGGAACTCCTTCGAGAGCGCCGGCCGCTCGTACGGAGCGACCGGCTCGTCGCCGACGAGCGTGAGGCGCCCGTCGTAGCCTTCGTTTCGCAAGGTCTCGGCCGCACGGGCGCCGGCGAGGCCGGCGCCGACGACGACCACCGCGTGCGCAGTCATGCCGCCTTCTCCTCGAACACCGAGATGGCGGCCATCGGGCAGGCCGCAGCGGCGTCGAATGCCGCGCCGTCGTCCGAGCTCGACCCGACGCGCAGCGACACGAGGCCCTCGCCGTCGACCTCGAAGATCTCCGGCGCGAGCTCGGCGCACGCGCCGAACCCACTGCAGAGGGAACGGTCGATCACGATCTTGACCATCAGATGCTCCTTTCACGAACGGGTACAGGGGTGGGGCGGGTGGGGCGGGTGAGCGCACGCCAGGAGGTTGCGAAGGCGACGGCGCCCACCGCCCCGAGATAGAGACCGAGTGCCCACGGCCGAGACGAGTCGGTGCCCGCCGCGAGGCCGTGAGCGGTCGCGAGGAAGAAGAGGAGATAGGTCGCCCAGTGCAGCCGCCGCCAGACGCGGAAGCCGATGCGGCGACGGACGGAGAACGAGACTGCGACGAGCGCGGCAAGCTCACACGCGAGGACGCCGAGCGAGACGGCGACGGGCCGGTACGGTGAGATGCCCGGCACGACGAGCGCCGCAACGGGCATGTGCACGGTCTGGTCGAGTGTCAGCGCGACGCCGTGCAGCACGAGCATCCCGAGCGCGAGAAACGTCAGGAACCGGTGCACGTCGGACACGGACGCCGCCTTCAGCGCGCGGCCGAACGGGCGCGACTTCAGCACGAGGCCTGCGAGCACGGTCGCGGTGAGGAGGGCGTACGCGGTGAGCCCGCTTGCCCGCGCGAGCAGCCAGAACGTCGGGTCGTGCGTCATTCGAGGCCTCCCGCAAGTGTCGTGCGGCCCTGCGCGTCCACGATTACGGCAGGCAGCTGCGCAGCGTCGGCTTCCGCGGCGGCGCCGCGCGCGCCGGCGAGGAAGAGCGATGTCGCCGCCACCTCCGCCTCGACGGCGTCCGGTGCGACGACCGTGATCCGCAGGACGTCGGAATCCGCCGGTGCGCCGGTCCGCGGGTCGATCAGATGGTGGAGCATGCGGCCGTCGCGCCGCCACGTGCGCCGGTCGCGCCCCGAGGTTGCGAGCGCGGTCCCGGTGAGCTCGAGCGTGAGCGTTTCGGAGCCGGTTTCGACACCGACCGGCCAGCTGCCGCCGCGAGTCGCGATGTCGCCACCGGCGTTCACGAGGCACGGGCCCGCGACGGCAAGCACCTCGGCGGCGCGCTCGGCGGCATAGCCCTTGGCGATGCCGCCGAGGTCGATGCGGACGCCGTCGTCGAGCTCGATCGAGTAGCCGTCGACGCGAACGCCGCCGCCCGCCGGGGCCGGCGCTGCGACCGCCGGGCCGTCGGCCGGGACCTCGTCGAAGGTGCGGTCGTAGCCCGCGGCGACGACCGCGTCGTGCACGGTCGGGTCGAAGCGCCCCTGCGTGCGCTCGCGCGCTGCGAGGGCGAGCTCGATCACGCGAAGCATGTCGGGCCCCGCCTCGATCGACCGCTCGCGGTTCAGCTGTGAGAGCTCGGAGTCGTCGCGGAAGCGGGAGAGCAGCGCCTCGAGGCGGTGGAACTCCGATACCGCCGCATCGAGGGCCCCGCCGGCGCCGTTGGCGTCGACGAGGAGCTCGATGTCCGTGCCCATCGCGCGGAAGTTGCGGCGTTCCATCACGACGTCCTCGTGATCGTGAGCGGCGGCAGCATCACGACGCGCACGCCCGACGACGAGGCGGCAGAAGCCGCCGCGTACGAGGTCGCAGCGGCTTGCGCGGCCTGCTGTTTCGCGGCCGCGATCTGTGTGCGCCGCGCTTGGAGCGCGACGCGGTACGCGGCCCACCGGCGGGCGACGACGTCGTTCACGAGGTGCGCCTCGTGGCGGAGCTGGGCCTCGCGGGCCGCGAGCACCTTCAGCCTCGGGTCGGCCGCGGCCGTCGCCCACGGCCGCGCCGCGACGACCGCCCAGGCGAGGAAGAAGGCGACGAGCGCGAGCGCAAGCGCGTAGAGCCGGCCGGTGTGACTAGTCACCACCGCCACCGCCGTCCGCCGCTTCGCGGGAGCCGTCGTCACCGTGGTGCAGGTGGCGGACGATGACGATCGCCGGCGGGCGCTGGTAGATCACGCGCGGCTGCGGCGCGGCTGCCGGTGGCGTGCCGGCTTGCGGCGCCGCGGCGACCGTCTTCGGGATCGCCGGCAGCGCAGGCGGCGTCTTCGCGAGCGCTTTTCGCAACGACGCCTCGAAGCGGCTGAGCTGCTTCGCGCGTGCGAGCACACTCGCGTCGGTCTTGTGCGTGTTCGCGGCGCCGAGCGACACGGTGTGGGTCACCGCAATCGCGCCGAACACCGCGGCGGTGGCAAAGAGACCCGCGACGATCGTCACCATCCACTTGCTCATTTCCGTCCTCCTTGGATCGACGAGTCGACCGTAGGACGGCGCCGGTTAGCGGCGGGAGCACGCGCAGCCAGGGTTCGGCAAGGGCACCGCAAAGGTTCGGTAAACCCCGGATGCTCACCGGTCGTGCGTAGGCGAGACTTGAGGCATGCGCATCCTGGTCGTCGAGGACGAAGACGCGATCGCCGAGCCGCTCGTCGACGGGCTCCGGCGCGAGGGTTACGAGGTCGACCGCGCTGCGACCGGCGCGGCGGCGCTCGACGAGACGCTCCGGCCCGACCTCGTGCTGCTGGACCTGCGACTGCCCGACATCGACGGGCTCGACGTCTGCCGGGTGCTGCGCGAGCGCTCGGCCGTGCCGATCATCATCGTCACTGCGCGGGGCGAGGAGTCCGACCGCGTCGTCGGCCTCGAGCTCGGTGCCGACGACTACGTCGTCAAGCCGTTCGGCGTGCGCGAGCTGATCGCCCGCATCCGCGCCGTCACGCGCCGTACGTCGTCGCGGCCGCACGACGAGGGGCCGCTGCATGTCGGCGCGCTCAGCGTCGACCTACGCGCACGCCGCGCCCGGCTGGACGGGCGGGAGCTCGAGCTGACGCCGAAGGAGTTCGACCTGCTCGCCGCGCTCGCGAGCGATCCCGGTGCGGCGATCAGCCGCCGCCGGCTGCTCGAGGAGGTGTGGGAGACGAGCTGGTACGGCTCGGCGAAGACGATCGACGTGCACGTCGCGTCCCTGCGCAAGAAGCTCGGCGACCCCGGGTGGATCGAGACGGTGCGGGGCGTCGGCTTCCGCCTTCGCACGACGTGACGCAGCGGCTGCTCCTCGGGTATCTCGGCATCACGATCTTCGCCCTGCTCGCCCTCGAGGTGCCGCTCGGCATCCAGAACCAGCGCAGCGAGCGTCACGACATCACCGTGAAGGTGGAGCACGACGCGGTCGCGCTCGCCTCGCTCGCAGAGGACGCGATCCAGTCGGGCAGCTCCGCGCAGCTGCGGCCCGTGGCGGCCAAGGCCTACGCGTACGCGACCTCGCGAGGCGCGCGCGTCGTCATCGTCGACGCGCGGGGCTTCGCCCGCATCGACACGAGCTCGCGCGTCGCCGGAACCGAGAGCTTCGCGTCGCGGCCTGAGATCAAGGCCGCGCTCCGCGGCACGGTCGCGTCCGGAACCCGCTACTCGAAGACGCTCAAGGAGCGCCTGCTCTACGTCGCGGTGCCGGTCGCATCCGGCGGCCGCGTGCACGGCGCCGCCCGGATCACGTACCCGACGTCCGCGGTCGACGCCCGCATCGTCCGGTACTGGCTGATTCTCGCGCTGATCGCCGCCATCGTGCTCGCCGCCGCCGCGGGCGTCGGCTTCGCGACCGCACGGTTTGTCGCGCGGCCGCTTCGACGCCTCGAACACGCCGCGGAGGAGGTCGGTGCCGGGAATCTCGACGCCCGCGCACCGGAGACAGATGGGCCGGTGGAGGTTCGCTCGCTCGCGACGGTCTTCAACGAGACGGTGTCCAAGCTCGGGCACCTCCTGCGCGCGCAGGAGGAGTTCGTCGCGGACGCATCGCACGAGCTGCGCACGCCGCTGACCGTGCTGATGCTGCGTCTCGAGAGTCTCGAAGGTGCGGTTGCGATGGAGGGCCGCGCGGATGTCGAAGCGGCACTCCGGGAGGTCTCGCGGCTGTCGGACATGGTCGAGGGACTGCTCGCGCTTGCGCGTGCGGACGCGGTGCCGTCGAGCACCGTCGACGCCGCTGCCATCGCCACCGAGCGCGTCGACATGTGGCAGGCGCTCGCGAACGAGCGCGGAGTGTCGCTCGTCGCGCAGACCGACGGCGTCACCGCCGCTCGCGCGGCTCCTCAGCGCGTGGAGCAGATCGTCGACAACTTCGTCTCGAACGCTCTCGATGTCGCGCCCGAGGGGTCGACGGTGACCGTGCTCGCGCGCGAGACGCCCGACGCCGTCGAGCTCCGCGTTCGCGACCAGGGCCCCGGCCTGTCACCCGAGGAGCGGGCACGCGCGTTCGACCGCTTCTGGCGTGCCGGCACGAGCAGCGGCGGCTCGGGGATCGGGCTCGCGATCGTACGCAAGCTCGCGGAGGCGGACGCCGCGACGGTCGCGCTCGAGGACGCACCGGGCGGCGGGCTCGACGCCGTCGTGCGCCTGCGTCGCGCCTGACGCTTTACCGAACCTTTCCACTTCCTCCGACATTCCCTCGCCGAGCGCTGGCCCATTGCTGGGGGCGCGCGTCGTAGAACGAGAGCGTCAAGTCCATCAGGAGGAATCGACCATGAACGTTCGCCGAAACGCTCTCTCCCTCTCCGCCGTTCTCGCCGCGACGGTGCTCACCGGCGGCGCGGCGATTCTCGGGATCACGCACGGCACGCAGGCTCCGTCGCCGGCTGCACAGCCGGCCGTCTTCCAGGCAGCCCAGCCGCAGGCGACGCAGGGGGAGGGAGACTGATGCAGCGCGTCTGGGTCACCGTCCTCTCCGTCTGGGCGATGCTCGCGATCGTCGCCGTGCTCGCCTGGACGCATCATCCATCGGCGGCGCCGCTGTCGCAGGCTGTCCCGCAGACCCTCGTCGTGCAGACGGCGAACGGCAAGCGGCAGCTCGTCGTCGTGCAGCCCGGCGCGCTCGGCGCGTCGCACGCGACGACGCACACGTCGGGGGCGCCGCGATGAGCGCACGCCTCGAGCGACGGACGTTCCGCGCTGTCGGCACGACGTGCAGCGTCGCGGTCACCGCCGGGCAAGCCGACGGGAGACTCGCCCGGCTGGCTCTCGCTGCCGGACAACGCGAGGTCGCTGCGTGTGAGGCGGCGCTGTCGCGGTTCGACGAAGCGAGCGATCTCTCGCGGCTCAACCGCAATGCCGGCACCTGGGTGACCGTGGATGTGCGCCTGGTCGAGGCGCTTCGGCTCGCGGTGCGCGCGCGTGTCGCGACGAAGGGCCGCTTCGATCCCACCGTTCTCCCCGCGCTCGTCGCGGCGGGCTACGACCGCTCCTTCGAGCAGCTCGAGGAGCGGCCGCCGCGGCAGGCTGACGGCTGGCGCGCGGGAGCGCCCGTCGAGGTCGACGAACTCGGCGGGCGCGCGCGGGTCGGTGCGCGTGCCGCTGTCGACCTCGGCGGGATCGGCAAGGGCTACGCCGCCTCGCGTGCGATCGCTGCGATGCAAGACGCGTGGCCGACGCTGCCGGGCGCGGTCGTCGACCTCGGCGGCGACCTCGCGCTCACCGGCGCGACGCCCGAAGGCGGCCCGTGGCGGATCGACATCATGGATCCCCGCACGGCGGGCGCCGTCGCCGCACGGCTTCTCCTCTCCGGCGGCGGCGTCGCGACCTCGGGCCGCGACATCCGCCGCTTCGGCCCCGGCCGTTCGCTCCACCACCTGATCGACCCGTCGACGGGGGCGCCGGCGAAGCCGGGGCCGCTCGCCGTCACCGTGGTCGCCGCGGACGCGGCCGAGGCGGAGGCGCACGCGACCGCGCTCGCGATCTCGAGCACGGAGGAAGCGGCGGCGCACGTCGCGGCCAACCCGCAGATCTCCGCTCTCGTCGTGCCGCACGCCGGCGATCATTTCGAGCTCGGAGCTCTGCCGGTCGCACGCACGCGCGTGCTCGTGAGGGCCGCCTGATGGCGACGACGTTGCCGATCGCCTGGTACATCGCACGCGCCGCCGGGCTCGTCGCGTTCGGACTGCTCACGCTCTCCGTCTGGCTCGGGCTCGCGATGAGCACGCGGCTCCTCGGCCCGAAGCGGATGAAGCCGTTGCTCGGGTTGCACCGGACGCTTGCGTGGACGGGCCTCTCGATGATCGGCCTGCACGCGGCCGCGCTCCTCTTCGACCCGGTGCTCCACTTCGGGCTCGCGTCGATCCTCGTGCCGTTCGCGTCGCCGTGGCGCACGGGTGCGGTCGCCGCCGGCGTGATCGGCGGCTGGCTCAGCCTTACGCTCGCGGCCTCGTTCCGCGCGCGGAAGTGGATCGGCCAGAAAGGCTGGCGGCGCCTGCACTACGCGAGCTTCGCCGCGTTCGCCCTCTCGCTCGGTCACGCACTGCTCGTCGGCACGGACCTGCGCGGCTTCGGCGGCCCGCTGCTCGCGGTCGTCGCAGCCGGCCCCGTGCTCTGGCTCACGTTCTACCGCGTGCTCGTCCCCCGGCTGCCGCCGCGTCCCCGCGCGGCGGTGGCCCCCGCGACGTAACGTCCGCCGGTCGCTCTAACGTGCGTCACGCTCTGGCGCCGCGCACCATGACAGCACTCCGTCGACAGACGGTCTTCGCAAGCCTGGACCAGCCCCGGGCCTGGCCGGCCACGCGCGGACGGCCGCAGCCACGGCGGCTCGACACCGAGCTCGACGCGCTCCCGGGTGTCGGCGTGACACTGAAGCGCAAGCTCGAGAAGCTCGGGCTGCACACGATCCGCGACCTGCTCGAGCACCGGCCGCACCGCTACGAGTCGGCGGTCGAAGAGGTGGCGATCGCTGCGCTCGGCGGCAGCACGGAGGAGGTCGCGATCACGGGCGAGGTGCTGAACGTGAGCGCGCGCCGCCGCGGGCGGCTGAGGATCGTCACCGCGCGCATCTCCGACGGCACCGCCGCCGTCGCGGCGACCTGGTTCAACCAGCCGTGGCTCGAGGAGCAGCTCCGTCCCGGCGTCCACATCCGGCTGCGCGGCAAGCCCGGCCGCTACGGCTTCGACGTCCGCTCGCACGACATCGGGGACGGCGACGCGACGGCCGACTTCGCGCCCGTCTATCCGGCGAGCGAGGAGATCACGCCGAAGCGCATGCGCACCCTCGTGACCGCGGCGCTCGGCCACGTCGCCGACTACTTCGATCCGCTGCCGGCGGAGCTGCGCGAGCGTGAGGGAATGCCGCTGAAGCGCGACGCGCTCTTCGCGATCCATCGCCCGGAGTCGGAGCGCGAGGCCGAAGTCGGCCGCGAGCGGCTCGCGTTCGAGGAGCTCCTGCTCCTCCAGATCGGAATCGCGCGGCGCGCAGCCGAACGCGAGCGCACGCTCGCGCCGTCGCTCGGCGCGCCCGGCGAGCTGATCGCCCGCTACCGGCAGGCGCTCCCGTTCGCGCTCACGCCGTACCAGGAGCAGGCGGTGCGCGAGATCGACGCCGATCTCGAGCGCACGGTGCCGATGCAGCGGCTCCTCCAGGGCGACGTCGGCTCCGGCAAGACGGTCGTCGCGCTCTACGCGATCCTGCGCGCGGTCGAGCACAGCCGCCAGGGCGCACTGATGGCGCCGACGGAGACGCTCGCCGAACAGCACTTCTTGACGATCGAGGGCATCTGCGCCGAGCTCGGCGTCACCTGTGCGCTCCTCACGAGCGCGTCACCGAAGAGGGTGCGCGTGGCGGCGCTCGGTGCGGACGTCGTCGTCGGCACGCACGCGCTCATCCAGGAAGGCGTCGAGTTGCGCGACCTCTCGGTAGCCGTCGTCGACGAGCAGCACCGCTTCGGCGTCGAGCAGCGGCAGGCGCTCGCGCAAGCCTCCGGCCGCGCTCGCGCGGCCGGCGCGAGCCCGCGTTCGTCGCGGCTTGGCCGCGACGAACTTGCAGGCCGCGCGCCGCACGTGCTGCACATGACGGCGACGCCGATCCCCCGCACGCTCGCGCTCACGGTGTACGGCGACCTCTCCGTGTCGGAGATCGCGAAGCCGCCCGCGTCGCGCAAGCCGATCATCACGAGCTGGATCGAGGAGCAGCAGGCCTCGAAGGCGTACACGCGTCTGACGCGCCTCCTGCGCGAAGGCCGCCAGGCGTACGTCGTCTGTCCGCTCGTCGAGGCGTCGGAGACGACGCTCGCGCGCGCCGCCGAAGAAGAAGCCGCGAGATTGCGCCGCGCCGAGCTGCGCGAGTTCCGCGTCGGCTGCCTGCACGGACGCCTCAAGCCGCCGGAGCGCCGGGACATCATGGCGCGCTTCAACGCGCGCGAGCTCGACGTGCTCGTCGCGACGACGGTGATCGAGGTCGGCGTCGACGTGCCGAACGCGACCGTGATGATCGTGCAGGAGGCCGACCGCTTCGGCCTCGCGCAGCTGCACCAGCTGCGCGGCCGGGTCGGGCGGGGGGCGGAGCAGTCGTACTGCCTGCTCGTCTCGCGCGCGAAGGAAGAGCTGACCGAGACCGCGCAGACGCGGCTCGAGTCGCTCGTCGCGACGACCGACGGCTTCGAGCTCGCGGAGATCGACCTCGACCTCCGCGGCGGCGGCCAGCTGCTCGGCACGCGCCAGCACGGCGTGAGCGACCTCCGCTTCGCGCGCCTCCGCCTCGACCGGCCGCTGCTCGAGCGGGCGCGTGCCGTGGCTCAGGCGCTCGCCGAGGTTCCGGCGACGCTCGCCGACGCGGTCGACGAGCTCTTCGGCGAGACGGACCCCGACGCGCTCTCCTGACGTATCGCCTGCATGGACAGGCGCAGATTCCTCCTCGCGGCGGCGGCGGCGCCGTTCGCGCTGCGAGAGCTCCCGGTCGTGCTCGTCACCGCCGACACGGATGCGCATGTCGTTGCCGTCGACCTGCTCACCGGGCTCGTTCGGACGCGGATCCAGACGCGCCCCGGGCCGCGCAGCATCGAGCGCGTCGGCTCGAGCGCGGTCGTTGCGCACACGGCGGTAGGAGAGGTCAGCATCATCCGCGGCCTCGCTGTGCGACATGTGCTCGACGGCTTCGTCGAACCGCGCTACACGGCGTCGGCGCGCAACGGCCGACACGCGTTCGTCACCGATTCCGGCAACGCCGAGCTCGTGACGATCGACGTCGAGCGCGGCAGCGTCGTCGGGCGGCTGAAGCTGCGGCTCTGGCCCCGGCATCTGTCGCTCTCGCGCGACGGCCGCACGCTCTGGGTCGGCCTCGGCACCGCTTCGTCCGAGCTCGCGGTCGTCGACGTCTCGGATCCTCGCCGGGCGCGGTTGGGCGGCCGCGTGCAGCCGCCGTTCCCGGCGCACGACGTCGGTTTCTCGCCGAGCGGCCGTGTGTGGGTGACGGCGGGGGAGGCGCGGTCGGTCGCCGTCTACGACGGCGCGGAAGTTCGCACGCTCGCGGCCGACGCCGCACCGCACCACGTCACCTTCCTCGCTGGCCGCGCATTCGTCACGAGCGGCGACGACGGGACGCTGCGCGTCTACGACGAGCCGAGCGCGCGGCTGCTGCGCACGACGCCCGTTCCGGTCGGCTCCTACAACGTGCAGTACGCGGCCGGCCGCGTGCTCACGCCGTCGCTTGCGCGAGGGACGCTGTGCGTGCTGGACGACCGCGGGCGGCTGCGCAGCGAGCGCACGGTCGCGGCGTCGTCACATGACGCCTGCCTCGCGGGCCGCTGACTCGAGGATGTCGGCGAGCTCGCGCGGGTGCGTGAGCATCGGCGAGTGGCCCGCGTCGAGCTCGACGGAGCGGCCCACGACGGCGGCCGCCGTGCGCTGCCAGTCCGGCCGGACAGACGCGTCGCGGGCGCAGACGATGTAGAGGGCAGGGCCGCGCTGCGGCACCTTCGAGTCGACCGGCGCCTGCCGGCGGAGCTTCTGCGCGAGCGACGCCGACTCCGCCGGGTACTGGAGCTCGCGGGCGCCGTCGGCGGGATCGGGATAGTAGGAGCGGCCGAGCTCGTCGCGGATGCGCGTGTCGCCGAAGCCGGGGACGAAGGCGTCGCTCCGGTCGAGGCCCGGCATCAGGGCACAGAGAAAGACGTGCAGCCGCGCGGCGACGAGCGGGATCGTCAGCCCTCCGAGCGAGTGTCCGACGACGACGTCGGCCGGCGGCACGAGCCGCGCGTAGTCGGCGGCGCCGGCGGCGACGTCCTCGCAGGGCAGATCCGGGGCGGCGACGGTGTGGCCGCGAGCCTCGAGCTCCCGGCGCAGCGGTTCCCACGCCCAGCCTCCGTGCCACGCTCCGTGCACGAGGCTGAAGCTCGCCATGCAACGATCCTCTCATGCGGATCATCGCGGGCACGCACCGGGGGCACAGGATCCAGGCGCCGCCCGGCCTCGACACGAGGCCGACGTCCGACCGCGTGCGCGAGAACGTCTTCAACCTCGTCGGCCCGCTCGACGGCGCCGCGGTCCTCGACCTCTACGCGGGCTCGGGCGCGATGGGGCTCGAGGCGCTCTCCCGGGGCGCGACGCGCGCGGTCTTCGTCGAGCGCGACGCCGCAGCGGCGCGGATGATCGAGCAGAACCTCGACAAGCTTC
Source organism: Gaiellaceae bacterium (assembly GCA_041486645.1). Lineage (GTDB taxonomy): Bacteria > Actinomycetota > Thermoleophilia > Gaiellales > Gaiellaceae > Palsa-739. Next base: position 16,853 of record JBGPLW010000002.1, read on the forward strand.
GCCTGCGGGCGACCATCGTCCGGCAGGACGCACTCACCGCCCTCGCAGCCGAGGCGGGCACCGGCAGGAAGTACGATCTCGTGCTGGTCGACCCACCCTACGACATGTACACCGACCTCCAACCCAAGCTCGCGCGCTACCTGCCGTCCGTGCTCACGCCGGACGGCGTGCTCGTCGTCGAGACGTCCGCCCGGATCGAGCCCGAGCTGCCGCTCACGCAGCGCACGAGCCGCAAGTACGGCTCCACGCGCATCACCGTGTACGAAGGCGCCGCATGATCACCGCGATCTGCCCTGGGTCGTACGACCCGGTCACGAACGGCCACATCGACGTGATCACGCGCGCGTGCGGGATCTTCGACCGCGTCGTCGTCGGCGTCCTCGGCAAGCCGCATCACAAGCAGCCGATGTTCACGACCGAGGAGCGCACTGCGTTTCTCCGCAGCGCGCTCGGCCATCTCGACAACGTCGAGATCGACGTGTTCCGCGAACTCGTCGTCGACTTCGCGATGCGGTGGGAGGCGAAGGTGATCGTCAAAGGGCTGCGTGTCCTCTCGGACTTCGAGTGGGAGTTCCAGATGAACCAGCTGAACCGCCATCTCGCGCCCGACATCGAGACGGTGTACGTGATGGCGAGCCCGCAGGTGAGCTTCGTCTCGTCGAGCGGCGTGAAGGAGATCGCCTCGTTCGGCGGCGACGTCTCGGCGCTCGTGCCCGAGCCCGTGGCGCAGCGGTTCAAGGAGCTCTTCCCGAACGGCCGGCCCGGCACCCCCGAGAACCCCGGCGAGTAGCAGGACCGCCCCGGCGCCCGCCGAAGCTAGACTTGAAGCAATGGACGTCCTGGTTCTGATCGACAAGCTCGACGACCTCGTGCACAACGCGAAGGCCGTCCCCCTCACGGATCAGGTTCGCATCGACCGCGAGGAGATCTACGACATCCTCGACCAGATGCGGGCGACGATCCCGGAAGAGATCAAGCAGGCGCGCTGGATCGTCAAGGAACGCCAGGAGATGCTGGCCGAGGCGAAGCGAGAGGTCGACCGGCTGCTCGCCGAAGCGCGGGAGCAGGCGGTCCGTGAGGCGTCGCAGACCGAGATCGTGAAGATCGCCGAGCGCCAGGCGCAGGACATCGTCGACGAGGCGCGCCGTGAGGCGCGCGAGGCCCGCCTCGAGATGGAGGACTGGGCCGACTCGATGCTCGCGTCGCTCGAGGTCAACCTCGACCGCTTCCTGACTGCTGTGCGTCGCGGCCGCGAGCGGCTGCACGAGCGTTCCCAAGAGACCGTCGTCGGTGCCGGCATCGGCTCGATGAACGACGGCTCCGGCGACGACCTCGGCTACTAAGCGCTAGCGCTACCCTGCGCCGCGATGCGCCGGACGCTGGTCGAGTGGTTCATCACGCTCGCGGTCGCCGCGCTCGTCGTGCTGGCCGTCGAGGTCGAGGTCGCACAGCCGTTCCGCGTGCCCACGTCGTCGATGGAGCCGACGCTGCATTGCGCGCGGCCGGGCATCGGCTGTACGTCGGCGCTGAACGACCGCGTCATCGTGGCGAAGATCGTGTACCGGTTCCGCGATCCGCGGCGCTTCGAGATTGCCGTCTTCCACGCACCCGCGGCGGCGAAGAAGCTCTGCACCGAGGGCGGGACGTATCTCAAGCGCGTCATCGGCCTTCCCGGCGAGCAGGTGACGGAGAAGAGTGGCTTCTTCTACGTCGACGGCACGAAGCTGAACGAGCCGTACCTGACGCTGCACGATCGCGACTCCGTGACGCGTTCGTGGCCGCGGCTCGGGAAGGGCGCGTACTTCGTGATGGGCGACAACCGGCTCGGCTCGTGCGACTCCCGCACGTGGGGCTCGGTGCCGCGCTCGGCCTTCATCGGGCCCGTGGTCGCGACGTACTGGCCACCGACGCGCTGGACTGTCCGCTGAGCTCTTTCGCCAGCTCGACGAACGCCGCCGCCGCCGCGCTCCGGTAGCGGTCGCGGTGCCAGACGATCGCGAGGTGGCGGGGTGGGATCCGTGAGCCGAACGGCAGCGCGACGTAGGCGGGGTTCCGCGGGTTGACGACGAGCTGCGGCACGACCGCGACGCCGAGCCCTTCGGCGACGAGGCCGACGAGGGTGCCGTTGTCGTCGCTCCGGAAGACGATGTTGAGGTCGGGCACGCGGCCGCGGAGGTAGCTCTCGGGCTCGCCGACGAGGCGCCAGGTGACGATCGGCATGCCCGAGAGCTCGCGGAGCGGCGGCGCGGACTCGCGGCTCGCGAGCTCCGAGCCGGCCTGCACGAGCAGCACGTACGGGTCGGTCAGCACCTCCTCCGCCACGAACGGCCCCTCCGGGAGTGGCAGGTCGGCGAAGGTGAGGTCGAGCTCGCCGTGCTCGAGCAGGCGCAGGAGGTCGGCGGCGTCGGTCTCCTCGCGGACGCTCACCTCGACCCGCGGCCAGTCATGTTTGAAGCGGCGCAGCAGCCCCGGGAGGATGCGGGCGCCGACGCTCTGGAAGATGCCGACGCGCAGCGGGCCTGCGGCGCCCTCGGCGAGGGCGGCCATGTCGGCCCGGGCGGCGTCGAGCTGGGCGACGATCGCGTCGGCGTGGCGGAGCAGGAGGCGGCCGGCGTCGGTGAGGTCGACGGGGCGGGGGCCGCCGGGCCGGTTGACGAGCTTCTGGCCGACGCTCCGCTCGAGACGGGCGATCTGCTGGCTCACGGCCGACTGCGTGTAGCCGAGCTCGCGGGCAGCCGCGCCGAACGAGCGCGTACGCCCGACCGCCTCGAGGGCGGCCAGGTGGCGGAACTCGACGCCGAGAAAGCCATTACGTTCCATGATCGATATAAATTATAACGCGATTTGTCCTAATCAAGAGGTGCAGGCACCCTGAAGACATGAAACTCGCCGGGGCACTCGGAATCGTCTACGTCGTCTGGGGATCGACGTATCTCGGCATGGCCGTTGCCGACCGGACGCTGCCGCCGCTTCTGATGCTCTCCGTGCGCTTCCTGATCGCCGGCGCGCTCCTGTACGCCTTCGCGGCGCGCCGCGGCGAGTTCGCGGTTCGCCCCGGGCGGCGCGAGTGGCGGGCGGCGACGATCGTCGGCACCGCCCTCCTCGTCCTCGACACCGGCGGCGTCGCGTGGGCCGTGCAGCGCGTTCCGTCCGGGACGGCGGCGCTGCTCGTGGCGAGCGTCCCGCTCTTCATGGCCGTGATCGACCGTGCGTGCTTCGGCGTCCGGCTCCCGCTCGGCGCCGTTGCCGGCATCGCGACCGGCCTCGTCGGCGTTGCGATTCTCGCCGGGCCGTCCGGCCACGTCGATCTTCTCGGTGCCGCCGTGCTGCTCTTTGCGTCCTCCGCGTGGGCCGCCGGCTCCGCGTACGCGCGCGTGGCGCCGCTGCCGCGCGGGCCGTTCGCGAGCGCCGCGATGCAGATGCTGACGGCCGGAGCGCTGCTCGGCGTGCTCGGGCTTGCCGCAGGCGAGGGCGCAAATGTCCATCCGTCGCAGATCTCGGCCGCGTCGCTCGGCGCGCTGCTCTTCCTGATCGTGTTCGGCTCGCTCGTCGCGTTCACGGCGTACGGCTGGCTGCTGCGCCACGCCTCGACGCCGCTGCTCTCGACCTATGCCTACGTGAACCCCGCCGTCGCCGTGTTCCTCGGCTGGGCGTTCGTGGGCGAGCATGTCGGCGGCCGCGAGATCGCCGCAGGCCTCGTGGTCCTCTCGTCGGTCGCGATGCTGATGCTCGCCCGCGAAGCGCGCGAGGCCACCCCAGCGATCCCCGAGGCACAGCCCGCCTACATCCGCGCGAAGGAAGCGCAGCTCCAGGCGTTCCGCGAGGTGCCGCGCCTCGCCGACCTCCATCGCGTCGTCGCCTGACGATTCCGTCACACAGACGTTCCGGTAGCTGCTACCCGACGTCGGTCAGCAGCGGGTCGAGCGGCTAGCGTCGGCGGCCGAACAGTCTCTCGAGGAGCTGGTTCGGCCACGGCGTCGGGGCGGTGTCAGGCTCTTCCGGCGGCGTGAGATCGGCGAGTGGCTCCGAGATCGGCTCTCGGAAGGGCTCGAGCTTCGCAGCCTCCTCCGGAGAGAGGTCGAGAACGATTTCGCCCTCGCGGATCTCGGCGACGCGCTCCGATGGCACGTACCTCACCCGGGTGAGCACTGTGCCGCCGTCGCCGACCGTGATCCCGTCGAAGATGTCGGCATTCACGTCGCCCGTGATCTGGTCGACCTTTCCGATCTCGTTGCCGGCGGCGTCCAGGACGCTCCAGCCGCGCTCGATCACGCGCCAGGCGACTGGATCGCCGGTCACCGGCGATCCCAGCTCTTCGGCGCGACCGGAGGGTCGGCTGACCTGTTACGAGAGTGAGCCAAGCCGACCTGATCTTAGGTGATCTCGCGTGGCCTCAATGAAGTGTCGCGAGAAGCCCGCGCTAGGCTCGAACGGACATGACGATCTTCAACCTTCGCCGGCAGAAGCTTCGGAGCGGCGAGCAATTTCGGGACACGCTGGACGTGCAGCTCGAGCCGCTCGTGCTCGGCGGCAGCGCGTACGTGCCGGTGCCGGCGGAGGTGCCGGCGGAGCTGACGATCACGAAGGCGACGACCGGCAGCGTCTACCAGCTCTCGTTCCGGGCGCGGCTGCACGGGCCGTGCTTCCGCTGCCTGCGCGACGCCGTGCTCGACCAGGCCGTCGACGCGCGCGAGTACCAGGCGACGAACCCCGGCGACGACGAAGAGCTCCGCTCGCCGTACATCGAGAACGACACCCTCGACCTCTCCGCCTGGGCGCGCGACGCGCTTGCCCTCGCGTTGCCCGACAAGATCCTCCACGCGCCCGACTGCGCAGGCCTCTGCCCGGTCTGCGGCAAAGACCTGAACGAGGAACCGCACACGCACGACGAGGTCGCCGCCGACCCGCGCTGGTCGGCCCTCGACGAGCTCCGCGGCCAGCTCTAGGAGTCGATCGTCGACATGTCGGCGTACCGGTCGCCGGCAGCCGCGTGCTTCGGGAACGCCTCCTCGATCCGCGCGAGATCCGCGCCGTCGAGCTCGACCTCGGACGCGCCCGCATTGTCCTCGAGGTACGTCCGCCGCTTCGTCCCGGGGATCGGCACGACGTCGTCGCCGCTCGCGAGCACCCACGCGAGCGCGAGCTGCGCGGGCGTGCATCCCTTCTTGCCCGCGATCTCCTGCACGCGCTCGACGAGATCGAGGTTGCGCGCGAAGTTCTCGCCCTGGAAGCGCGGCTGATATTTCCGGAAATCGCCGTCGTCGAAATCGTCCGGCGAGCGGAACGCGCCCGTCAGGAACCCGCGTCCGAGCGGCGAGTACGCGACGAACCCGATCCCGAGCTCGCGCACCGTGTCGAACACCTCGTTGTCCTCTGGCTCGCGCGCCCACAGCGAGTACTCGCTCTGCAGCGCCGCAATCGGATGCACCGCGTGCGCGCGCCGGATCGTCTCGGGCGACGCCTCCGACAGGCCGATCTGCCGCACCTTGCCGGCGTCGACGAGCTCCTTCATCGCGCCGACCGTCTCCTCGATGGGCACCGTCTTGTCGACACGGTGCTGGTAGTAGAGGTCGACGTAGTCGACGCCGAGCCGCGCGAGCGAGCGGTCGATCGCCGCATGCACGTACTCCGGCCTCCCGTTGATGCTCCGGACGCCGTCCTCGTACACGTTGCCGAACTTCGTCGCGAGCACGACCTCGTCGCGGCGGTCGGCGATCGCATTGCCGACGAGCGTCTCATTCTCGCCCGGCCGGGCGCCGTAGATGTCGGCCGTGTCGAGGAAGAAGATGCCGAGCTCGAGCGCGCGGTGGATCGTCGCGATCGACTCCGCCTCGTCGGTCGCGCCGTACCACGCCGACATCCCCATGCAGCCGAGCCCTTGCTCCGAGACTTCGAGGCCCTGCCCAAGCGTGCGAGTGTCCATTTCCCCCACGCTACCCCCGGCGCCGGGGTTTACGCGCTGCTTCGCTATAGTGGCCGCCGGTCATGGCCGTTCCGAAGCGGAAAACCTCGAAGTCGCGGCGCGACAAGCGCCGCGCGACCCACGCGATCAGCGCGCCGAAGGTGAACGTCTGCCCCCAGTGCGGACAGCCGAAGCGCCCGCACCGCGTCTGCGGGACCTGCGGCACCTATAAGGGCCGCGAGGTCGAGCCGCTCCGCCTCGACGCCCCGTAAGGCATGACGATCCGCATCGCGGTCGACGCGATGGGCGGCGACCGGGGGTCGGCCGACATCGTCGAGGGTGCACTCCTGGCCAGCAGCGACTCGATCGAGCCCGTCCTGTTCGGCGACGCCGGCATCGAGACGCGCGGCCTCGAGCTCCGGCCGACCACCGAGGTGATCGGCATGCACGAGAAGCCAGCCGAAGCCGTCCGCGCCAAGCCGCAGAGCTCGCTCGTCGCCGCCGTCCGCGCCGTCGCCGAGGGCACCGCCGACGCGGTCGTCTCGGCCGGCAACACCGGCGCGATGCTCGCCGCCGGCCTGCTCGAGCTCCGCCGGCTCCCGGGCGTCATGCGCCCGGCGATCGCCGTGCCGATCCCCGCCGAGCGCGGCCCGTCCGTCCTGCTCGACGCCGGCGCGAACGCCGACAACCGCCCCGAGCACCTGCTCCAGTTCGCGACGATGGGCGCCGTCTTCGCCGAGGAGATCCTCGGCGTCCGGAACCCCGGGGTGCGGCTCCTCTCGATCGGCGAGGAGGCGGAGAAAGGCAACCAGCTCACGCTCGCGGCGCACGAGCTGCTCGCCGGCAGCGACCTCAACTTCCAGGGCAACACCGAGGGCCGCGACATCCTCCGCGGCGCAGCCGACGTCGTCGTCACCGACGGCTTCACCGGCAACGTCGTCCTGAAGACCCTCGAGGGCACGATCCGCGTGATTCTCGACGCGCTCCGCGCCGAGATCACGGCGACCCCGACCGGGAAGCTCGGCGGCCTCCTGATCCGCCCGGCCGCGCGCCGCCTGCGCCACCGCCTCGACCCCGACACCTACGGTGGCGCCTATCTCCTCGGCCTGCGGGGGCTCGCGGTGATCGCGCACGGCAACTCGTCGCCCACCGCGATCGCGAATGCGATCCGCCTCGCGGCCCGCGGGGTCGAGCACGACGTCGTCGGCCGGCTCGCTGCACGTCTGCCCGACCGCACGGGAGTTGTATGATCGGCGCGATTTTGCAGCGTTCGACATTTCTGGCCCCCACGTAAATGAGGTGACATGGCAGCGTCGCGCGAGGAAGTCTTCGAGCGGGTCAAGGAAGTCCTGACCGAGCAGCTCGGGATCGAAGAGGCGGACATCACGGAGGAGGCGTCGTTCCAGGAGGATCTCGACGCCGACTCGCTCGATCTCGTCGAGCTGATCATGGAGCTCGAGGACCAGTTCGGGATCAAGATCTCGGACGAGGACGCCCAGAAGATCACGACCGTCGGCCAGGCCGTCGACTACGTCTCGACTCACCAGTAAGTAGCGACATCCGACACCAGGATCTCGCGCCTCTGATCGACGCGCTCCCGCCCGAAAGGGCGGCGATCGCGTTCACCCACTCGTCGTGGGCGGTCGACCGGACGGAGTCGTACGAGCGGCTCGAGTTCCTCGGGGACAGCGTGCTGGAGCTCGCGATCGCACACGAGCTCTACGCGCGCTACCCCGACTTCTCGGAGGGCCGGCTCGCGAAGATCCGCTCGCACGTCGTCTCCCGGGCGAGTTGTGCGGTTGTCGCGCGTGAGCTCGGTCTCGGCACGAAGCTCTCGGCGCAGAGCGGCGATCTCCAGGTGGAGGAGATCGAGCGGCTCTCGAAGAACCGCAACGTCCTCGCGGCGCTCCTCGAGGCGGTGCTCGGCGCGCTCTTCCTCGAGCATGGCTTCCCGGCGGTCGAGGACGCCGTCGTCAACGCCTTTGCGGGGCGGATCGAATACGCGCTCACGACGCACGTCGACCACAAGACCGAGCTCCAGGAGGCACTCGCGCGGAGCGGCATGCAGGTCTCCTACGTCGTGCTCACGGCCGAGGGGCCGCCCCACGAGCGCCACTTCACCTGCGCGGCCATCGTCGGCGGCGAGCAGCTCGGCGTCGGCGAGGGCAACTCGAAGAAGGCGGCCGAGCAGGAGGCCGCCCGCGAGGCCCTCGAACGGCTCGAGGCCGGCGGCTCTCCCTGATCTCAGGCATCCTTTGGCCCGCGATGGCCGAGAAGCGCCTCACGAACTCCGAGCTCCACCTCCTGAAGCACGAGGAGGAGGACGAGGCCGAGCGGGTCGAGCCAAAGGGGATCCTCGAGATCTTTCCGAAGGACGAGGACGCTCCGATCGCCCGTGACGACCACAGCTCCTAGAGGCCTGATGTGAAATTCCGCCGGGCCGGATGACGCCCCAGGCGCGGCGCGGTTCAGCACGTTCGGCCGCGGCCCGTAGCGCTGCTACGCGCCGCAACCGCCCGCACTGCCCCGCTTGGC
>JBGPLW010000003.1:0-23299 GCA_041486645.1 Gaiellaceae bacterium
CGCCGCCCGCGCTCACGAACAGCCCGAGCGCGAGCTTCGCGTTCACGAGCAGCGACGCGACCGCGACCTTCGAGTGCAGCCTCGACGGCGCCGCCTTCGCCGCCTGCACCAGCCCCGCCTCCTCCACGGGCCTCGCCGAAGGCGCCCACAGCTTCAGCGTCCGCGCCCACGATCCCGCCGGCAACACCGGCGCCGCCGCCGCCTACAGCTGGACGATCGACACCGTCGCGCCGACGGTGGCCCTGACGAGCACGCCGCCCGCGCTCACGAACAGCCCGAGCGCGAGCTTCGCGTTCACGAGCAGCGACGCGACCGCGAGCTTCGAGTGCAGCCTGGACGGCGCCGCCTTCGCCGCCTGCGCCAGCCCCGCCTCCTCCAGCGCGCTCGCCGACGGCGCCCACAGCTTCAGCGTCCGCGCCCACGATCCCGCCGGCAACACCGGCGCCGCCACCACCTACAGCTGGACGATCGACACGAGCGGCTCCGGGCCCCCGATCGTCACGATCAGCGACGGCCCCCCAGCGCTGAGCGGGTCGGCCGACGCAACGTTCACGTTCGCGAGCTCCGACACGACGGCGACGTTCGAGTGCTCGCTCGACGGCGCCGCCTTCGCCGCCTGCACCAGCCCCGCCTCCTATACGGGCCTCGCCGACGGCATCCACACGTTCCAGGTGCGCGCCGTCCGTGGCGGAGACGCCGGCCCCGCGGCGTCGTACACCTGGACGATCGACACCGGCTTCGGCTTGTAGCGCCGATTTGACGCAGCGCGCGCCGGCACGTATCGTTCGGCGGCCATGTTGCGAAGAAACGTGATGAACGGAACTCCGGTCGGCGGCACTCTCGCCGGCCCGCGCGGACGCTAGGTCCGCCCGCCGCCTCGCGCGCGCTTCCCGTTCTCCGTTTCCCTTTCGTTTCGAAGGAGCAGCATGACCACTCTCGCAGCACCCGCATCATCGAATCTGTCCGTCCGTCATGACGTCCCGGCCGTCGAGGTCGTGAACCTGACGAAGGAGTTCCGCCGCCGCGACCGGCGCGCGGGCCGTTTCGCGCGGCGGCGGATGCCGGCGCTCAAGAACGTGACGTTCACCATCGACCGCGGCGAATGCGTCGCGATTCTGGGCCAGAACGGCTCGGGGAAGTCGACGCTCGTACGCCTGCTCTCGACGCTCTTGATCAACGACGGCGGCGAGGCGCGCATCTTCGGGCACGACGCGTTCCACGACACGCGGGCGATCCGGCAGCTCGTGAACCGCGTCTCCGTCGAGGCGAGCTTCTTCAAGAAGATGTCGGCGTCTGAGAACCTCTCATACGCGGCGCGCTTCTACGGCATGCCGCCGTCGGAGACGCGGCGCAAGATCCCCGAGATCCTCACGAAGGTCGGCTTCCCGGCGGACCGACGCCGCGAGGCGATGGAGAACCTGTCCCGCGGCATGCAGCAGAAGGTGGCGCTTGCGCGCGCGCTCCTGACGTCGCCCGTGCTGCTGCTGCTCGACGAGCCGACAACGGGTCTCGACCCGCGCTCGAAGCTCGAGGTGCAGGAGTTCATCCGTGACGTGCGCGTGACGCACGACGCGACGATCCTCCTCTGCACCCACGACATGGCCGAGGCGGAAACGCTCGCCGACCGCGTCGGCCTGCTCGACCGCGGTGAGCTCCTGTTCCTCGAGCCGGTCGAAGACGTGAAGCGGCGGTACGGCGTCGAGACGCTCGAGCAGGCGTTCTTCGCCGCGACCGGCCGCGCGTTCGAAGAGGAACGCGACGAAGACGACGAGTACAGAGAGGTGTTCGGATGACCGTCATCGGTGTCAGAGCGAAGAGCCGCGGAGCCACGTTGCGGCAAGAGCTCATCGGCCTCGGCGGAATCGTCGAGCGCAACGTCTACCTCGTCAAGCGCTACATCCTGTGGGACCTCGCGTTCATGGTCTGGACGATCGCGAACACGCTCACGATCGTGTTCATCGCGCGGGCGGTTCACCTCTCGCCCGCGCGTGAGAACGAGCTCGCGACGAAGCTGCTCGTCGGCGCCGTCATCTGGGCGTTCCTCGGGATCATCTTCGAGTTCGTGACGGAGACCGTCGCGTGGGAGCGCTGGGAAGGAACGATCGAGTACACGTTCATGGCGCCGCTCTCACGGTCGATGCACCTCTTCGGCCAGGGCGCGTTCGCCGTGCTGTACGGCCTCATTCGGGCGACGATCCTGTTCTTCGTCGTCGCGGCGTTCATCGGAGTCCATATGCCGAACGCCAACTTCGCGGCGGCGTTCGGGCTCCTTGCGATCGCGTCGATCTCGTTCATGGGGATCGGGATGATGACGTCGGTGCTGCCGCTCATCTCTCCGGAGAAGGGCGCGCAGCTCGGCTTCGTCGCGCAGGGGATGATGCTCGCCGTCTCCGGCGTGTACTACCCCGTGTCGGTGATGCCCGGCTGGATGCAGGCGATCGCGAAGATCTCGCCCGCGACGTACGCGTTGCGCGGCGATCGCGCGTCGGTCGTCGACGGTGCGGGCATCGCGTGGGCCGATGTCTGGCCGCTCCTGATCATCGCCGTCGTGGCGATACCGCTCGGCCTCGTGATCTTCCGCAAGGGCGAGCGCTACGCGAAGAAGCACGGAAAGCTGAAGCGGTCGGGGTAGCGCACCCCGACCGCTTCATCACCGAAGACGGTCGAGGCAGGCGCGTAACCCGTCGCGCCAGCCCGGAAGCACCGGAGCCTCCGCGCGCTCGCTCCGCAACACGGAGTACGCAGGCCGTGGCGCCGGGCGTCCGAGCTCCGCGCTCGTGATCCGCCGCACGCTGCACTCGAGCCCGGCGTCCTCGAAGATCGCCTCCGCAAAGTCCGCCCACGTGCAGTCGCCGCCGGCGGCGAGGTGCCAGAGCCCGCGCGGGAGCTCGGCGAGCTCGTGCACCGCATCGGCGAGATGCCCGACGAAGGTCGGCGAGCCGCGCTGGTCGTCGACGACCGAGACCTCGTCGCGCTCGGCGCCGAGCCGGAGCATCGTGCGCACGAAGTTGTTCCCCGTCCAGCCGAAGAGCCAGGAGGTGCGCACGATCCAGGCGTCTTCACCCGCAACGGCCTCGCCGTTCAGCTTCGTGCGCCCGTACACCGACTGCGGGCTCGGCGCATCGGACTCGACGTACGGCGTTCGCTTCGTTCCATCGAAGACGTAGTCGGACGAGAAGTACACGAGCGGCGCGCCGAGCTCCCTCGCATGCTGCGTGCCGCCGACGTTCACGGCAGCCGCGCCTTGCGGATTCGCTTCGGCCCCGTCGACGTCCGTCCACGCGGCGGCGTGCAGGACGAGATCGATCTCGCCGAGCACGGGCGGCGGCATCGTCACGTCCCAGTCGGTGTGCGTCAGCCCGCGCGCGCCGGGGAACGCCTCGAGCAGCGCTGCGCCGAGCTGGCCGCCGGCGCCGGTTACGACGACGCGTCGCGAGCCGAGAGAATCGGCGATGACGTGCTCCAGATGTGACGGACGCGCTCGTCGTCCCACGGGATGCCGTGCTCGTCGGGCGCCGCCGCGTCGTACTCCTCGGTGACGAGGTACATGAACAGGCAGTCGGTCAAGGCCTCGTACCCGTGCGCGTGCGTGCCGGGAACGTAGACCGCGACCGGATTGTCGTCGCCGATGTCCTCGGTGAAGACCTCGCCGCTTCCGCGGTCGAGCACGACGACGCGCACCATGCCTTCGAGGCACACGAAGAGATCGTCCTGGCCGCGCTCGTGGTAGTGAAGCCCACGGATCACGCCCTTGCGCGAGCGCGAGAGGTTCGCCTGCTTGATCGGCTTCGGCAAAGCCGAGGCGCGGATCAGCTCGGAGAACCAGCCGCGCTCGTCCTCGTGCAGCGTGAGCGGAAATGTCTCGATCTTCATGCGCGGGTGCGCCGTACGAAGTCGTTGACCTCGTAGTAGGCCTCGATCGACTCGCCCGCGTCACCCCAGAAGCCGTCGACGACGTCCGCGGACATCTCACCGCGGGCGACGTACCAGTTGTTCACATCCGTGATCTCGAGCTCGCCTCGCCCGGAGGGCTCGAGCGTCGGCAGCACGTCCCACACCTGCTCGTCGTAGAAGTAGATGCCGGTTACGGCGTACTTCGAGGGCGGCGACTCCGGCTTCTCGACGATCGCGCTGACACGATCGGAGTCCATGACGGCGACACCGAGGTGGCGCAGGTGCTCGTCCTCCTCGACCCGCGAGAGCACGATCCGCCCGCCTCGCTCCTGCCGCTCGAAGTTCTCGGCGATCGGCTGGAGGGAGCGCTCGAAGATGTTGTCGGCGAGCATGACGCACACCTTGTCCCGGTCGACGAAGTGCTCCGCGAGCCCGAGCGCCTCGGCGATGCCGCCCGCCTGCTCCTGGTAGCCGTAGGTGAGCAGGTCGAGACCGTACTCGCGCCCGTTGCCGAGGAGGCGGAAGAATTCGCCGGCGTGTGTCCCCCCCGTAACGAGCATCAGCTCGACGATCCCCGCCTGCACGAGCGCCTCGACGGCGTAGTTGACCATCGGCCGGTCGAAGAGCGGTAGCAGGTGCTTGTTCGTGATCCGCGTGAGCGGGTGGAGGCGCGTGCCCGAGCCGCCTGCGAGGATGACGCCCTTCACGCGGGCGATGCTAACCGCTACGGATGGATGGGCAGCACGAGGAACAGCACGGTGAGGGCACCGGTGAGCGCGACGATGATCCGCATAGCCTGACCCTAGAGAGAGGGCGTCAACGTTCCGTGTCGGGTCTGCAAGGAAACGGTTAGGTTCGCCGCATGGCTCCGGGGCCCCGCCGCTCGTGCCTCACCGTCCCCGCCTCGAGCGTGCGAATGCTCGAGAAGGCGGCGACGCTCGAGGCGGACGAGATCGTCGTCGATCTCGAAGACGGCACCGCGGCGGCCGACAAGGAGGCGGCGCGCGCGAATCTCGTCCTGGCGAGCGCACGGGGAACGCTCGCCGTCCGGATCAACGGCGTCGGCACCCGGTGGTGGCGCGACGATCTCGCCGCGGTGCGGGAGCACCCGCCGGCCGTCGTCGTCGTCCCGAAGGCCGAGTCGGCCGAGGCGGTCGCGGCCGTTCTCGAGCTCCTGCCTTCCGGCACCGGGCTCGAGGTGCAGATCGAAACGGCACGCGGGCTCGTGGAGGTGGAGCGCATCGCGGCGCTCGGCGCGCCGCTCGAGGCGCTCGTCTTCGGGCCCGGCGACTTCGCCGCGTCGATCGGCGTGCCCACCCTGACGATCGGTGAAAGAAACCGACACGGGGACAGGCACGCTCCGTTCGACGAACAACGCGTCCACGGCGAAAGTCTCGTGCCTGTCCCCGTGACCTTTTATGACTACGCCCTTGCCCGGATCGTCGTCGCCGCCCGCGCGTTCGGCCTCCAGGCGGTCGACGGCCCCTATGCCGCACTCGACGACGCAGACGGTCTGCGCGCAGCCGCTGAGCGCGCGCTCGCGCTCGGCTGCGACGGTAAGTGGGTGATCCACCCAGCGCAGATCGGCCCCGTGAACGGCGTCTTCACCCCATCGGCGGCCGAGCTCGAGCGCGCGCGGCGCATACTCGCCGCGGCCGACGGCGCGAGCTCGGTCGACGGCGCGATGGTCGATGCAGCGTCGAAACGGCTCGCCGCAGGCGTCATCTCGCGCGGCGGGCCTTCCGCGCCTTGACGCGCGTGAGGCTGCGAACGGCCGCAATCCACGTGTAAACGAGGAGCCCGGCCGCCGCCAGGGCGATGCGAAACACCCTCATCATGCTTTGACGGTAGTCCGAAATGGGTATCGGACCGGGGTGACCGGCCGCAGGCGAAACATCGACGACCTCCAGGGCGAGATCCAGGAGCTCTTCGCGGACCTCTGGCAGGTGCCGCGGTTCTCGGGCCTGCACCCCGGCTTTCGGCCGCAATGCGATTGCTATCGCACGGACGATCCGCCCATGCTCCACGTCGTCGTCGAGCTCCCAGGCGTCGATCTGGCGACGCTCGAGGTCGTGGCGTCCGGGCAGACGGTCGTGATCTCCGGCAACCGAGAGCGACCGGCAGCGCCCGCCGCGCGTTATCTCGCCATGGAGATCGATTACGGAGGCTTCAAGCGGCGCCTCGAGCTCGGCGAAGAGACCGACCCGGCGCGCGCGACCGCGACCTACGACCGAGGGATGCTGAAGGTGACACTGCCGATCGCGGAGCGCCCGCCGACCTCGGAAACCGTGCCGATCGAGGTGATCCGCCCATGAACGCGGAGGAGTATCAGGTCGTCGTGAGCGCGGAGGAGCAGCAGCGCGCCGAGGACCTCGGCGACGAGCTGCCGGCGACGCTCCCCGTGCTGCCGCTGAAGGAGACCGTCGTCTTCCCCGAGTCGATGACGCCGCTCGCGATCGGGCAGGAGCGCTCCATCCACCTCATCGACGACGTCGTAGGCGGCGACCGCCTGCTCGCGCTCGTGACGGTTCGCGACGAAGACGCGGAGCCGCCGGGCTGGGACGAGCTCTACGAGATCGGTACTGCTGCGGTCGTGCACAAGATGATCCGCGTCCCCGACGGGACGTTGCGCGTCCTCGTGCAGGGCATTCGCCGCATCCGGCTCGTGCGGGCGGCAGGCGACGATCCGTATCTCGTCGGCGAGTTCGTGGAGCTAGCGGACGCGATCGAAGAGACACCCGAGCTCGAAGCGCTGACGCGCAACGTGCAGGGCCTCTTCGCGAAGATCATCGGTCTCGTCCCGTATCTCCCGGAGGAGCTCCAGCTCGCCGCGGCGAGCGTCGACGACCCGAGCGCGCTCTGCCACCTCGTCGCATCGACGCTGCGCTTGAAGACCGCGGAGAAGCAGCAGCTCCTCGAAGAGGCGTCCGTCGAGCAGCGGTTGCGCGAGGTTTCGCTCATCCTGAACCGCGAGCTCGAGGTGTTCGAGCTCGGCACGCGCATCCAGTCGCAGGTCCATGCCGAGCTCGAGAAGGGACAGCGCGAGTTCTTCCTGCGCCAACAGCTGAAGACGATCCAGGAGGAGCTCGGAGAGGGTGATCCCGAACAGGCTGAGGTGGCAGAGCTTCGCGGCCGCCTCGAGGAGCTCGAACTGCCGGCGGAGGCCGAAAAGGCGGCGATGCGCGAGCTCGGACGGCTCGAGCGCCTCCCGGCCGCGGCCGCGGAGTACGGGGTGATCCGCACGTACCTCGACTGGATTGCGACGCTCCCCTGGGGCGTCACGACGACCGACAACCTCGACCTCGTGCACGCGCGCCACATTCTCGACGAAGACCACTACGGCCTCGAGAAGGTGAAAGACCGCATCATCGAGCACCTCGCCGTGTCGAAGCTCCGCAACGATCCGTCAGGCCAGATCCTCTGCTTCGTCGGACCGCCCGGCGTCGGCAAGACATCGGTCGGCGAGTCGATTGCGCGCACGCTCGGGCGCCGCTTTTCGCGCCTGTCTGTCGGCGGCGTTCGTGACGAAGCGGAGGTGCGCGGCCACCGGCGCACGTACATCGGCGCGATGCCTGGATCGATCATCCGTGCGCTCCGCGACGCGGAATCGATGAACCCTCTGCTGTTGATCGACGAGATCGACAAGCTGGGTGCCGACTTCCGCGGCGATCCCGCGTCCGCGATGCTCGAGGTCCTCGACCCCGAGCAGAACGGAACGTTCCGAGACCACTACCTCGACGTGCCGTTCAACCTGTCGAAGGTCTTGTTCATCTGCACCGCGAACACGGTCGACAGCATTCCCGGCCCGCTGCTCGACCGCATGGAGGTGATCGCACTCTCGGGTTACACCGAGGACGAGAAGCTCGGTATCGCGCGAAAGTACCTCGTGCCGAAGCAGATCAAGGACCACGGGCTCACGCCCGAGCAAATCGCGATCGGCGACGATGCATTGCGCCACGTGATCCGCGACTACACGCGTGAAGCCGGTGTGCGCGGTCTCGAACGTCACATCGCCGACCTCTGCCGCAAGACGGCGCGGAAAGTCGCCGAGGGCTTCGACGGCACGATCGACGTGGACGAAGCGAGCGTGCGCGCCGACCTCGGTCCGCGCACGTTCTCGAGCGAGGTGCGTCGCCGGACGATCGACGCCGGCGTGGCGACCGGGCTCGCATATACCGCGGCGGGCGGCGACGTGCTGTTCGTCGAGGCGGCTGCGTACGCAGGAACGGGCAAGCTCACGATCACCGGCCAGATCGGCGACGTGATGCGCGAGTCCGCGCAGGCGGCGCTCTCGTGGGTGCGCTCGCACGCAGACCGGCTCGCGCTGCCGGAGGACTGGTTCGCGACGCACGACGTGCACCTGCACGTGCCGGCCGGTGCGATCCCGAAGGACGGCCCTTCGGCGGGGATCACGATGGCGACGGCGATCGCGTCGCTCGTGCGCGGACTTCCGATCTCGAACGAGGTGGGGATGACCGGCGAGATCACGCTCACGGGCCAGGTGCTTCCGATCGGCGGCGTGCGCGAGAAAGTGCTGGCCGCGCAGCGCGCGGGATTGAAACGCGTGATCCTGCCGAGCGAGAACGAGCCCGACCTCGAAGACCTGCCCGCGGAGACGCGGCGCGACCTCGAGTTCATCCTCGTCGACTCGATCGAGCAGGTGTTCGACGTCGCCTTCGGCCACGCCAAGACGAGCGCCGTCACGCGGCCGCGCGCGGTCGGGCGGCAGGCTCCTATGACACGGTAAAGCTCGAGAAGAGCAGATCGCACGGCGCGCCGGTGTTGCCGGAGCAGACGAGCTGGTACTCCTTCCGCCCGACGAGCACGAAGCCGATCCGGGTCGCCACACCCTTGCTTTCGAAGCGATATGAGCGGATCTTGCGACCGGCGACGACGCTCGTGACGCTCTCGGTCAGCTTGCCCCCCGCCTGGGCGGCAAGCCGGGCCGCGACGCTGTCGAGCTCCCTTGCCGCCGCCGGGAAGCGCGCCGGATCGTAGGACTTCAAAAGCGTGAACGTGGTCACCGAGAGACGCGAGCTACCCTTCTGTGCGACGACCGAGCGGGCGGATCGTGAGACATGCCAGCCCTCGGGCACGGCGAGTGTGAAGCCTTGTCCGCGAACCCCCTGAGACGGTTGAGTCGTTGCAGTCTTAGAACCTCCACAGGCTGCGAGAATGCAAACAAGTGCGAGGGGTAGAGACACCCTCGCGAGCAACCGAAAGGAACACCCGGTAATGGCCAAGACAAAAGACAGGGTCTCGGACGCGGCGAGCAATGCCAAACCGTACCTCGATCGCGCGCTCCACGACGAAGAGCTGCGCACCAACGTCCGGAACGCGTACGCGTCCGCACGGTCCATCTACAACGAGCTGGTCGGGAAGCGTGGCGTGTCGGGTGTGGCAACGCGCGTCGCGACCGACAAGGACATCCAGGAAGAGCTCCGCTCGACGATCGCCGAGCTGCGGAAGGCCGCGGATCGCGTCCAGGGCAAAGAGGAGCGCAAGGCTCGCTCCGGCGGCTTTCTCCTGCTTGTCGGCATCCTGCTCGGCGTGCTTTTCAACCCGTTCACCGGTCCCCAGACGCGCAAGTTCCTCTCCGAGCGCCTCTTCGGCGGCGGCGACGACTTCACGTACGAGGGTGGCAGCGGCAACGGCTCAGCCGGCTAACCGCCGGTCTGCGCCACCGGTTTGGAGGTGGGTTGCTGTGTCGTCGGGAGCAGCAGCCCGCCTTCGCCTTCCGTCGCGGACGCTGCGATCGCGCGTTGCAATGACGACGGGTCGAGACCGCTCGCAGACGAGATGTCGTTGCTCTGCAAGAGGATTGCGCCGGCCTTCGGCGTCACCGCACTCGTCGACGGTGTCCACCCGCTGACGGTGTCGAAGCGAATGTCCTGGAGCCGCCGCCAAGTATCGAGGTATTTCGTCGGATCAACCGCGCCGTCGTAGCCGAGGCCGAGCAGTTGCGCCGGATGCACCTCGAAGTGGAGGTGGAAGGGCGTGCCCTGTGCGTCCCCCGTGTTGCCGACGAAGCCGAGCACGTCGCCGGCGTTCACGATCGCTCCGTTCACCGCGAGCGGCGAGTACGCCGAAAGGTGCGCGTAGTAGTACAACCAGCCATTGTCGTCGCGCAGCCAGAGCCGCCAGCCGCCGACGCGGTTCCAGCCGACGGAGAACACCGTCCCGTGTGCAACCGCAAGCAGCGGCGCGCCGAGCGTCGCGAAGACATCGTCGCCGTGATGCCAGCTACCTGAAACGTCGCCGCGCAGCGCACCGTAGGTGTCGATGAACGACGACGGGCCGTACACCGGGAAGACGTAGCCCTGACCGTTCTGTTTCGGCGTGATGCCGAGCGGGCGCGACAGGATCGGCGGCAACCCGTCGTTGCGCGGCTCGCGGGGGGTCTTGACGGTCGTCGTCGGCACGGACGGGGCGATGGGCAGCGGCGCCGCCTCGCTCGCCTGCGCATTCGCCTCTGCGTACCCGATCTGGATCTCGCTTTGCGCCGGCAGGCCGTCGTGGTCGGCGGTCAGCGTGATGTCGAGCGCGGTGACGAAGTCGTGATGGCCGGGCGTCGGCTTGTCCATGCGCTGGCTCTTCTGCTCGAGCGCGATCGCGTAGCCCCAGTCGCCGAGTGGAATCGTCTGGTTCGGGGTCGGCGACACCGGCTGCCCGAGGACGACGAGCCCGGCGAAGCCGGTCACGCCGGTATCTCCTGACGCACTCGACGCTCCGGCGCTTGCGTGCGTCTCGCCGGTCACGCTCTGCGCGACGATCTCACCTTTGAAGAGCGAGAGCGACGTCAGCTGCGACGTCGCGCCGGCACTCGCCTGGGCGCCGCTCGTGGCGGAGACACTCGTCGTGACGGAGCTCGCCGTGACGACCGAGCCGTCGGCGGGGTACGCGAACGCGCCGTCGAAGGCGACGGCGTCGTCCGGCGCGGTGAGCACACGGCTCGCGGAGGCGGGTTGGCCGGGGACGATCACCTTGATCGCCCAGGCGCGCGCGGTGGCGCCCGCCGAGCGGTCGCCGGAGCTGCCTGCGGCGCCCGCGGCAAGGCAGAGCACGCATGCGGCGGCAAGGGCCGGGATGAGCAGGGAGCGAGACACAGGCCGCTTCATTATGGGCGACCTCGTGGGACGGCAGCGACACTCGCTCGAGCTCGCTAGCTCGGCTCGCCGAGCTGCGAGCGCGCGAAGGCTCGGAAGCGCTCGCGCACGGCATCGTCGGGGCCGAGCGGCCCGTCGTCCGCGTACTTCGGGTCGGCGGCGACCTCCTCGGCCACGGCACGCACCTCAGCCTCGAGCGCGGCGTGATGCTTCGGCTCCTTGAGGAGCGCTTCGACCCAGCTCTCCGAGCCGTCGTAGTCGGGGACGTCGTGGTCGAAGAGCAGCTGCCCGAGCACGAGACCGCAGCGGATGTAAGCAAACGTGCGGAAGGCGAGGACGCGATGGGGCGACTCGACGAGCTTTCCGATCTCCGGGTTCTCGTCGACGATCGCCTGCACGATCGAGCCGATCGGCTCGTCGACCAGCGGGATCCAGAGCTCGTCGGGCTTCTCGTCGGCCATCGCCGGAATTATGGCTGCTTTCGCCAGGCCCGCCACGCGATCTGCGCCGCGGTGGCGATCAGCAGCATTGCGAAGAGCTTCCGGAGCACGTGTTCCGGCAGCGATTCGGCAAGTTGCACGCCCCCGACCGCGGCGCCGATGGACGCGACGCCGATGATGATCGCCGGCCGCATGCGGAGGTGTCCGTACCGCTGCTGCCGCCAGACGCCGACGAGGACGGTCGGGATGATCGCGAGGAGCGAGGTCGCCTCGGCGTGCAGCTGCGTCAGGCCGAGCCACGTGAGCGTCGGTACGAAGAGGATGCCGCCGCCGACCCCGAAGAGCCCGGCGAGGACGCCTGCGGTGAGCCCGAGCAGGATCGCCAGGGTGTAGGTCACTGGAGGAGCATCCGGATTGCGATTGCGGTCAAGAGGCCGGCGAAGAGAAACGACAGCGTGCGCACCGGGAGACGCTGCTGGAGAACGCTCCCGCCGGCGGCGCCGAACGCGGCAGGGACGCCGACGAGCAGCGCGTACGCCGGCTCGACCTCGCCGTGCACGACATACGTGATGACGCCCGCGGTCGCGGTGATGCCGATCGCTGCGAGTGAGGTCGCGGCGGCCGGCCGCAGATCCCAGCGTGCGACGAGCAGGAGCAGCGGCACGATCACGATTCCGCCGCCGACGCCGAACAGTGCGCTGAAGAAGCCGGTGACGAGACCGATCAGCACCAGGCGCACACGCCTATGCTACGAGGGTGGCCGCGACGACGGACGCGCTGCTCGACCGTCTGACTGCGGCGCCCGCGGAAGCAGGGCTCTTTCTCGACTTCGACGGCGTGCTGGCGCCGATCGTCGAGCGCCCAGAGGACGCCTACCCGCCGCCCGAGACGCGGGCGGAGCTCGCACGGCTCGTCGGCCGCTACGCCCTCGTCGCCGTCGTCAGCGGACGAGCCGGCGACGACGTGCGCGAGCGGCTCGGCGTCGACGGCGTCGTCATCGTCGGCTCGCACGGGCTCGAGCTCGACCGCCAGGCGGATCGCTGGCGGCAGCAGATCGCCGACTTCGCAGGCGCCGCTGCATGGCCGCCGTCGGAGATCGAGCTGAAGGGCCTGTCGGTCTCGTTCCACTTCCGCAATCGAGACGACGAGGCTGCGGCTGTCGTCGAGCTGGAAGCGCTCGCTGAGGCCGCGCGCGACGAGGGGCTGGTCGCGCGCTTCGGTCGCAGGGTGCTGGAGGTGCTGCCGCCCGTCGGATCGAACAAGGGCACCGCCGTGCGGCACCTGCTCGACGGCGCCGGGCTGACGCGCGTGCTCGTCGCGGGGGACGACACGACCGACCTCGACGCGTTCCGCGCCGTCGAGAACCTCGAGCACCGCGTGCGCGTCGCCGTGCTCGCACCGGAGTCGCCGACCGTGCTCGCCGAACACGCGGAGCTCGTGCTCGGATCGACCGGCGAGTTCCTCGAGTTGCTGCGCAGGCTCTAGTGCATCCGGCCGTAAGTCCAGTGGGTTACCGGCGCCCGGCTCGGCGTTCGTGGCAAGGACGCAGGGAGTCCCGATAGCGGTGGCTATCGGGGCGACCGAGGACGCGGCCATGGGCGGCGAGACGCCGCCGGGAAGCTGCCGAACTTGCGGCCGGGTGCACTAATGCACGTCGGCGACGAGGTGCTCACCCCGCTGCGCAAGCGGTTCGGCGATCCGGTCGAGCTGCCCTGGGAGGGGGAGATCAGCGCAGCCGAATGGTCGATCGCCACGTATAACGCCTCGCGCACGCACGACGTGACGCTCTTCATCCTCGATCCTTCGCGACGGCTCGCGCTGATCCGCAAGCCGCAATTCGCCCTCGACGTCTGGCGGCCGCCCGGCGGCGGCATCAAGCCCGGTGAGGACTTCGTCGAGGGCGCCGTGCGGGAGGCGCTCGAGGAGACCGGCCTGCACGTCGAGCTACGCCGCTACCTCGTCGCCTCGCGCGTGGTCTTCCGAAACGCCGGCCGCGAGCTGCCGTGGCGGACGCACGTCTTCCTCGCCGAAACGGCCGACGAGGAGCTCGCCCCGGGCGACTCCGGCGAGATCGCCGAAGCCAGGTGGGGGACACTCCCCGAGCTCGGCGGGAGCCTCCGCCAGACGCTCCTCGCAACCGGGCGAGCGTTCTGGCGTTATCGAGTGGCCCTCCACGACGCGGCCCTTCGAGCAATGGCCTGAGGCGTGACGATTCCGCGACGGGGACACACCCCCCAAACGGCTTCGTATCGACTTGGCTACGCCTTATGCACCCGCACGGCTGTGCCGTACGCGCAGATCTCCGTCCAGTTCTGGCCCATCTCCGAGGTGTCGAAGCGCATCGCGATGATCGCGTTCGCACCCTTCTCCTCCGCCTCCGCGACCATGCGCTCCATCACCTCGTGCCGGCTGTCGACGAGCGCCTTCGTCATGCCCTTCAGCTCACCGCCGAAGATCGACTTCAGGCCTGCGCCGAACTGCGAGCCGATGTTGCGCGAGCGCACGGTCAGGCCCATCACCTCGCCGTACACCTCGTCGACGGCGTAGCCGGGGATGTCGTTCATCGTCGTGACGATCATCGATTCAGTACCTCCCATGCGGCGCGCACGTCCGCTTCCGTCGTGCGCGCGTTGCCGATTGCCAGCCGCAACACGTAGCGGCCGTCGAGCTTCGTGTGCGAGAGAAACATCTCACCACTACGATTCGCGCGCTCGAGGATCGCTTCGTTCTCCTCGTCACTCCCGTTGCGGCGGAAAACGACGAGCGAGAAGCGCTGCGGCGCGACGAGCTCCCAGTCGGGATCCGCCTGCACCAGCGCGGCGAAGAGCTGCGCCAGGCGGATGTGCTCGCGCTGGATCGCCCGCAGGCCCTCGGCGCCGTAGCAGCGGAGAACCGTCCAGAGCTTCAGCGAGCGGAACCTGCGCCCGAGCGCCGGTCCGTAGTCCGGGAGCGAGTACACGTCCTCCGGTGTTCGCAGGTACTCGGGGACGAGGGAGAATGCCTCTCGAAATTCGTCCGGCCGCGACGTCCAGAGCAGTGAGCAGTCGAGCGGGACGAGGAGCCACTTGTGCGGGTTCACGACGAGCGAGTCGGCGAGCTCAGCGCCGTCCTGTGACCACCGCTCCTCGTCGAGGATCCATGCAGAGCCGGCGTACGCCGCGTCCACATGCAGCCATGCGCCGGCCGCGTGCGCGCGCTCGGCGAGAGCACGGACGGGATCGACAGATGCGAACGACGTCGTCCCCACGGTTGCGACCACCGCGGCAGCTTCGTCGAGCGGCACGTCACTCTGCATCCGCAGCTCCTCGTCGACCGGAACCTTGCGCAGCTCCATCCCCAGCAGCCGTGCGTCCTTCTCCACCGACGAGTGCGCGTGCTCGGAGCACACGACGACGTTGCGGCCGGTGACGTGCCGCGCGGCGATCAGCGCGGCGAGCGTCGACGTGGACGCCGTGTCCTCGATGTGGCCGTGCCACCCGTCAGGCAGGCCGAGCAGCTGCCGCACCCAGTCGACGACACGCAGCTCGAGCTCGGTCGACGCCGGTGACGATCGCCAGTTCAGTGCGTTCTGCTGGAGCGCGGCAGTGATCAGCTCGGCGAGAATGCCCGGCTCCGAGGCGGTGATAGCGAAGTACGCAAAGAAGCGCGGGTGCTGCCAGTTCGTGAGCGCAGGGACGATCAGCTCGTCGAGATCGTGTAGCACGCTCGTGAACGGCTCTCCCGTCTCGGGCGCGGACAGCGGCAGCTGCGCCGAGAGCTCACCGGGCTCGACTTGCGCCATCACCGGCAGCTCGGGAACCCGCTCGAGGTAGCGCGCCGCCCAGTCGACGGCCGCGTAGCCGTCGTCGCGGAAGCTCAAGGCCGCTTCCGCAGCAGCTTCTCGAGCTGCTTCCAGGTGCGGGTGTTCACGACGTCGGCCTTCGTCAGCCAGCCGCGCCGCGCCTGCCCGATGCCGAGCTCGACGTAGTTCTGCGCGAGGATCTGGTGCGCGTCGGAGTTCACGACGAGCTTCAGCCCCGCTTCCTTCGCTGCGCGCGCGTGCACGTCTTGCAAGTCGAGGCGGTCGGGCTGCCCGTTGATCTCGAGAAAGCAGCCGACCTCGAGCGCCTTCTCGATCACGCGCGCAACGTCCACGTCGCGCGGCCCGCGCGTGCCGATGCGGCGGCCGGTCAAGTGCCCGATGCAGTCGACATAGGGATTGTCCATCGCCTCGAGCACCCTCTCGGTCGGCCGATTGTGCGGAGCGTTGTGCACGGACGCGACGACCCAGTCGAGCGCGGCGAGCTCGTCCTCGGGCACGTCGACCTCGCCGTTCGAGCGGATGTTCGCCTCGACGCCGGCGAGGATGCGCAGCTTCGGGTACTTCGCCCGCATCGCCTCGATCTCCTCGAGCTGCCGCGCAAGCCGGCCTTCGCGGAGGTAGTGCGAGTGGTCGGTGATCGCGTAGTACTCGTAGCCGCGCGCCAACGCGGCCGCGACCATCTCTTCGAGCGTGTTCTTCCCGTCGGACGACCAATGCGTGTGCGTGTGCAGGTCGCCGCGGAGGTCTTTCAGTTCGACGAGGTCGGGCAGCTCGCGGCGGCGCGCGGCGTCGAGCTCGCCGCTCGACTCGCGCAGCTCCGGCGGGATGGGCTGGTAGCCGAGGTACTCGTAGAGCGCGTCCTCGTCCTCGGTCTTGAACACCTCGCCCGTCTCGACCGTCGTGACGCCGTACTCCGAGATCGAGAGCCCGCGCCGCACGGCGTCCTCTCGCAACGCGACGTTATGGTCCTTTGAGCCGGTGAAGTGCTGGAGCAGGTTCCCGTACGACTCTGGCGGCACGACGCGCAGGTCGAAGCGCAGGCCCTCGTTCGAGAGCACCGTCGCCTTCGTGTCGCCGTGCGCGATCACCTCGACCACCCACGGGAACTGCGTGAAGAACGCCGTCAGCTCGGCCGGATCGGTCGCGGTCGCGATGATGTCGAGATCGCGGAACGTCTCCTTCCGCCGCCGCACGGAGCCCGCCTCGGAGACGTGCACCGCCGCCGGGTGGTCGCGGAGCGCCGCCACGACCGTCTGAACCGCTGGCAGGCCGACGCCAAGCAGGCGCCGGCCCTCGTCCGGGTTCTCCGCCTTGAACGCGAGCGCTTTCAGAATCTTCTCCTCGCTCTTCGCGCCGAGCCCGGTCAGCCCGCGCAGCCGCTCGCCCTCGGCCGCCGCCTTCAGCTCGTCGAGCGTCGTGATGTCGAGCTCCTTCCAGATCCGCGCCGCGGTCTTCGGGCCGAGGCCCGGCAGCCGCATGAACAACACCACTTCCGGCGGCACCGACGACTTGCGCTTCGCGAGCGCCTCGATCTCGCCGTGCTCGACGATCTGGACGATCTTCTCCTCGATCGTCTTGCCGATCCCCTGCAGCTCCTTCGCCCGCCCGTCGAGCGCGAGCTGGGCGACCGAGCCCGACGTCTCGCGCATCCGCGTCGCGGCGCGGCGGTAGGCGAGGACGCGGAACGACTCGGCCCCTTCGAGCTCCAGCAGGTCCGCGAGCAGGTCGAACTGGTCTGCCACCTCTGCGTTCCGAGGAAGAGCGGGCATGTAGTCAATCCTATGTAGCCTCCTGACTCGTGCCGAACGCGACGGTGTGCCTGCCGACGTACAACGAGCGCGGGAACCTCGAGCCGATGCTGCGGGCGCTCGCCCCGCTCGGCGTCCGCGTCCTCGTGATCGACGACAACTCGCCCGACGGCACAGGCGAGCTCGCCGACCGCCTCGCCACGGAGCTCGACTTCGTCTCGGTGCTCCACCGGGAGCGGAAGGAGGGCCTCGGGCCGGCTTATCTCGCGGGCTTCCGCCGGGCCCTCGCCGAGGGCGCCGACTACGTGCTCGAGGTCGACTGCGACTTCTCACACGACCCGGCGGACGTCCCGCGGCTCATCGCGGCCTGCGACGACGGCGCCGACCTCGCCCTCGGCTCGCGCTATGTCCCCGGCGGAGGCACCGAGAACTGGGGGGTCGCACGGCGCGGCGTCTCCTGGGGCGGCTCGTTCTACGCACGGACGATGCTGGGCGTCCCGATCCGCGACCTGACCGGTGGCTTCAAGTGCTTCCGCCGCGTCGTGCTCGAGACCGTCGATCTCGACGCGATCGAGTCGAAGGGCTACGCGTTCCAGATCGAGACGACGTACCGGGCCCTCCGCAAGGGCTTTCGGGTGGTCGAGGTGCCGATCCGCTTCGTCGACCGCACCGAGGGCCAGTCGAAGATGAGCCGCTCGATCTTCCTCGAAGCGGTCTGGAAGGTGCCCCTTCTTCGACTCCGGGCCCTGGCAGGCAGGGTGTAGCCGAGCTACGCTGCGCGCCGTGCACGAGCTCGACGAGACGACCTTCGACGACGCGATCGCGGGCGGCCCGCTGATCGTCGACTTCTGGGCGCCATGGTGCAAGCCGTGCAAGGCGATCGAGCCGGTGCTCGAGGAGCTCGAGTCGCGCGTGCCCGTCGCACGACTGAACATCGACGAGCACCCGGAGATCGCGTCACGCTTCGACGTGCTCGCGATCCCGACGGTCATGCTCTTCACGGGCGGCGAGCCTCGGGGCATCGTGCACGGTGCGAGACCGCTCGCGCACTTCGAGCGCTGGCTAGCGGAAGTGCTCCCAGCCGCCGAGCTCGACGGCGTCGCCGTGCAGCGTCAACACGACGCCTGAGCCCTCCTCGCAGCGACCGATCACCGTGAAGTCGAGCGGGTCCGGCGTCGCCGCGAGCAACTCGTAGTCCTCGCCGAAGCCTGCGTCCTCGAGCAGCGCGCCCGGCGCAAGCGGCACGCGTTCGAGCTCGATGACGACGCGGCATCCGGAACGCCGCGCCATGTGCGCCGCGTCGACGGCAAGCCCGTCGGAGACGTCGAGCATCGCTGTCGCCACCCGAGCGAGTCGCTTGCCTTCCTCGATGCGAATAGGCGGCCGAGCGAGCCGGCCCTCGCGAAACGCTGCCCCGGCCGCCCCCAACGGCCCTGTTACGACGATCACGTCGCCGGAACGCGCGCCGGCGCGCCCGGGCACCCGCTCGGCCCTCCCTAGAGCAGTCACGGACAACAGCACCGAGCCGGCGCGCGTCGTGTCGCCGCCGCGCACCGGCACGCCGGGCTCGTTCAGCCCTTCGTAGAGCTCGAGGACGTCCTCGAGCTGCGTCTCTCCCGGCGCGCCGAACGCGACGAGCAGCGCGAGGGGTTCCGCGCCGGATGCGGCGAGGTCGCTGATGTTCGCCGCCGCCGCGCGAAAGCCGAGGTCGCGCCACGACACGAGGTCGAAGCGGAAGTGCACGCCTTCAACGAGGGCGTCCTGCGTGACGACGAGACCGCCGACCTCGGCGGCGTCGTGCTCGATCCCCTGCGCGAGCCCGCGTCGCTCGAGCTCGGCGAGCAGCCCAAGCTCTCCCGCTTCGTCGAGCCTCATAGCTCCTCGATGCGGATCCGCCGGTCGAGCAACTCCGGGTCGAGCGCATAGAGCGCGTCGTAGAGGCGCGCGTGGAAGGTGCCGGGACCGCCTGCGCCGTCGGCGGCGTCCTCCGCAGCGACACCGAAGGCCGCGAGAGCCTCGGCCGCCGCCTCGAGCGGCTCTTTCGGCTTCGCCGCGAGGAAGCAACCGGTCAGCGCCGACGACATGCAGCCGGTGCCGGTGACGGTCGCGAGCAGCGGGTGCCCGTTCGCGATCGCGAGCACGCGCTCGCCGTCGCTCACATGGTCGACCGGGCCGGTGACCGACGCGATCACGCCGAGCCGCCGCGCGGCGGTGCGCGCGAGCTCTGCGGCGTCGATGCCCGCCGCAATCGACTCGACGCCGCGCACCTCCGCGGCCGCGCCGATCAGCGTTGCCACCTCGCCGGCGTTTCCGCGCAGCACGGTGACGTCGACGAGCTCGAGGATGCGACGGGACGTCGAGGTGCGGAACTCGGTGGCACCGGCGCCGACGGGATCGAGGACGACAGGGATCCCCCGGGCGGTCGCGACGCCGCCGGCGAGCAGCATCGCCTCGATCCAGTGGCTCGAGAGCGTGCCGATGTTGAGAACGAGCGACGACGCGAGCCGCGCCATCTCCTCGACCTCTTCGCCCGCGTGTGCCATCACCGGCAGCGCGCCGAGCGCGAGCGTCGCGTTCGCCGTCTCGTTCATGACGACGTAGTTCGTGATCTGATGGACGAGCGGCTTCTGCTCGCGCATCGTGCGGAGCGTCGCTCCTGCGGCGATCATCGTGTCCTCACCCCCAGCACGTCGACGGGACCTTCTCCTGCACCGAGCTCGACGAGGCCCTGCTCGACGGCGCGGGCTGCTGCAACAGCCGCGCCGCGCGCGGCGTCGACGAGAGTCTCGCCGCGCGCGAGCAGAGCGGCGAGCGTCGCCGAGTGCGTGCAGCCTGCCCCGTGCGTTGCCGCGACAGCGTGCCGCTCGACCGGAATCTCCGTGTGCGTGACGCCGTCGAAGAGATGGTCGACGGCCGTGTCGCCGTGCCCGCCGGTCACGAGCGCCGCCGGGGCGCCGAGCTCGCAAAGCCGCTCCGCCAACGCTGCGCGCGAGCCGTCGAGCCCAGTGAGCGCCTTCGCCTCCATGAGGTTCGGCGTCACGACGGTCGCAAGCGGAAAGAGCCGGGCGACGAGCGTGTCGACGGCGTCGTCCTCGAGCAGCTTCGCGCCGGAGCTCGCGACCAGCACCGGATCGACGACGAGCGGAGGCCGCTTCGTCTCGAGGTAGTCCGCAACGGTCTCGATCAGCACGCGAGAGAAGAGCATCCCGGTCTTTGCAGCGTCGACACCGATGTCCGAGAAGACGGCGTCGAGCTGCTCGCGCACGAACGCCGGCGGCAGCTCGTGGATCGCCGTCACGCCAACCGTATTCTGGGCGGTGAGCGCGACGAGCACCGACATGCCGTGCGCGCCTGCAGCGGCGAATGCCTTGAGGTCGGCCTGGATGCCGGCGCCGCCGCCGGAGTCGGAGGTCGCGATCGTGAGCGCGCGCGGGACGGTCAAAACACTCCCTTCGCCGGTACGAACCGGATCAGGTTCAGCGGGTGTGATCTCAGCCGCTGCGAGCGGCACCCCGGTGTCGTCAGGCTAGCAATGCACGATTACGGAAGTGCGGCTCCTCTCCCTCCTCGGGCTCGTCGGGCTCTGGTCTGCGGCGGCATCGCTCGGCGGCTCGTTCGTCGTCACGCTCGTCTTCACCGCCGGAGCCGCGCTGCTCGGGCTTTGGGCGCTCGCCGCCCTGCGGGAACCGTGAGGCTCCCGCCGGCGCTCGCTGCACGCGCAACCTCTCGGATCCTCGAGCTGCTCGGCGAGCCGCCTGGGCGCGTGCTCGAGCTCGGCTTCGCCGGCATCCACGCGACGCCGCTCCGCCTCGCAGGGTTCGACGTCGTCGTCGTCGAGCCGGATCCCGCGTTTCGCGGGCGGGCGGAGCAGCGGGCGGGCAAGGTGCTCGGCGCCGTGCCCGCCGGGCCGTTCGACGCGGTGATCGCTCCCGAGGGCCAAGAGCACCCGAGCGCGCCCAGGGTGATCCTCGTCCGGCAGGATGGGTCCGTATGGAGCTCCGCCTCGTCCTGACGGTCGACGACTTCGAGCAGGCGCTCGGGTTCTACCGCGACGCGCTCGGGCTGCCGGAGCGCAAGGCGTGGGAGGCCGAGGGAGCCGAGGCGCGCATCGCCATCCTCGATGCAGGCCGCGCAACACTCGAGATCATCAACGAGGCGCAGGCGGCCGCGATCGACGACATCGAGGTCGGGGCACGCGTGGCGGGACCCTTGCGCATCGCCTTCGACGTGGACGACAGCGGTGCGGTCGCGGCGCGGCTCGTCGCGGCGGGCGCCGAGCAGCTGGCCGACCTCGTCGTCACACCCTGGAACGACCGCAACGTGCGCCTGCGCGCGCCGGACGGGATGCAGCTCACGCTGTTCACCGTTGTGGACTGACCTTCTTCAGGGCGACGAGCTCGCCTACCTGACGGAGACGCCGGCACGTGAGCCGCGCGTCGAGGCGATCCCGGACAGCGTGCACGCGAACGTGCGCGAGGCGCTCGCCCGCCAGGGAATCGAGCACCTGTACACGCATCAGGTGGAGGCGTGGGAGGCCGCACAGCGCGGCGAGCATCTGATCGTCACGACCGGCACGGCCTCGGGAAAGACGCTCGCGTTCAACCTGCCTGTCCTCGACGCGCTCGCCGCGGAGCCGAAGAATCGCGCGCTCTACCTCTATCCGACGAAGGCGCTCGCGCAGGACCAGGCGCGCGGGCTCGGGGAGCTCGCCGTGCCGCGCGTGCGTGCGGCGATCTACGACGGTGACACGCCGCAGGAGCGCCGCTCGCAGATTCGCAAGTGGGCGAACCTCGTGCTCACGAACCCGGACATGCTGCACATCGGCGTGCTGCCGCGACACGACCTCTGGGCGGACGTCCTCCACAACCTCCGCTACGTCGTCGTCGACGAGGCGCACGTGTATCGAGGCGTGTTCGGATCGCACGTTGCGAACGTGCTCCGCCGCCTGCGCCGCCTGGCGCGGGTCTACGGCGCTGACCCGCAGTTCCTGCTCGCGTCGGCGACGATCGCAAACCCGGGCGAGCTCGCGCACTCGCTGCTCGGCGTCGAGGCGACGGTGATCGGCGACGACGGCGCGCCCCGCGCGGAACGCACGATCGCGCTCTGGAACCCCGAGCTGATCGACGCGGAGCTCGGGTTGCGTGCGAGCGCGCTCGGCGACGCCGCGCGGTTGATGTCGGAGCTCGTGCGCCGCGACCTGCGGACGATCTGCTTTGCGAAGAGCCGCAAGCAGGCGGAGCTGATCCACCGCATGACCGCGGATCGCGTCGATGCAGCCACGGCGAAGCGACTCGCTCCGTACCGCGCCGGTTACACGCCGGCCCAGCGGCGGGACATCGAACGACGGCTCGTCGAGGGCGAGCTTCTCGGCGTCGCGGCAACCGATGCACTCGAGCTCGGCATCGACATCGGCCTGCTCGACTGCGCCATCTCCGTCGGCTTCCCGGGCACGGTCGCAAGCCTCCGCCAGCAGTGGGGCCGGGCAGGAAGGCGCGGCCACGGCCTCGCGATCCTCGTCGCGTCGGAGGACGCGCTCGACCAGTACTTCATGCGCGAGCCGGAGACGCTGCTCGAGCGACGCGTCGAGGCGGCGATCCTCGACCACGCGAACCCGCGCGTCCTCGACGGCCACGTCGCGGCGGCAGCGTACGAGGCCCCCGTCGACGACGCCGATCGCGCGACGCTCGGCGACGAGGCGCTCGAGCGCGCTCCCCACGTTCCCGAGCTCCAGCACACGAAGCACGGCTGGGTCTGGGCGGGGAAGGACTATCCCGCCGCCCGCACGCAGCTCCGCTCCGCGAGCGCCGACTCGTTCACGATCGTCGACGCGACGACGGGCACCGTGCTCGGCGTCGCGGAGCGCGAGCGCGCGTACTCGACGGTGCACGAGGGCGCGGTCTACCTCCACCTCGGCGAGCAGTGGCTCGTCCGAGAGCTCGACCTCGCCGCGCGCCGGGCGATCGTCGAGCCGTTCACCGGCGACTGGTACACACAGGTGAAGAAGGAAACCTCGACCGACGTCGAGGAGCCGCTGCGCAGCGAGCGCCGCCTCGGCCTCGAGCTCACCTTCGGGCGCGTTTCCGTCACCGAGCAGGTCGTCGCATACCAGAAGAAGGGAATCCGCGACCAGGCGACGATCGGCGTCGTCCAGCTCGACCTGCCGCCGACGACCTTCGACACGGAGGCCGTCTGGTACGTGCCGACCGAGATGCAGCTCGACGGGCTCGAGCAGATGCCGGTGCTGCTCTCGTCGCTGCACGCAGCCGAGCACGCGATGATCGCGCTGCTGCCGCTGTGGGCGATGTGCGA
>JBGPLW010000004.1:0-23289 GCA_041486645.1 Gaiellaceae bacterium
ACGACCTCCTTCACCGCTTCGAGGTTGTTCTTCGTGATCGTGTCCTCGAGGCGGCCGCCGGAGTTCTTGCCGCGCGAGCCGACGAAGCGACCCGTATTCACGTCGATGACGGTGAACGCCTCGGCGTAGTCGAAGATCAGGTAGCCGCCCGACGGCAGATCGACACGGCGGCTCAGCGTCGATTTGATCTCCTGCTCGACGCCGAAGTGCTCCATCAGCGGTGCCTTCTCGCGGTAGCGCACGACGCGCTCGACCATGTGCGGCGACGTCTTCTTCAGGTACCCGGTGATGCGCTTGTACGCCTGGTCGTTGTCGACGTACGCCTTCTCGAAATCGCCGGTGAAGAGATCGCGCGTGACGCGGAGCGGCAGCTCCGCCTCCTGGTAGATGAGCTCGGGCGCGGATGTCTCCTTCGCCTTCGCCTCGATCGACTTCCAGACCCGCTGGAGGAAGACGATGTCGCGCTCGATGTCGTCCTCGGAGGCGCCCTCGGCGGCGGTGCGAACGATCAGCCCACCCTCCTTAACGCTCAGCTTCTTCAGGATGTCCTTCAAGCGCAGGCGCTCGTCGTCGTCGAGCCGGCGCGAGACACCGAGCCCTTCGCCCTGCGGGACGAAGACGACGAAGCGGCCCGGCAGCGAGATCTGCGTCGTCAGCCGCGCGCCCTTCGTCTTCATCGGATCCTTCACGGCCTGCACGAGGATCGTCTGGCCCTTGCTGATCAGGTCTTGGATCTTGCGGCCGTGACCGCGCTCGATCTCCGGGCCGACGATCTCGTCGACGTAGAGGAAGCCGTTCTTCTCGAGGCCGATCTCGACGAAAGCCGCCTCCATCCCCGGCAGCACGTTGTCGACCTGCCCGAGATAGATGTTGCCGGCGATAGAGCGCCGATCCGGCCGCTCGAGGTAGACCTCGGCGACCTTGTCGTCCTCGAGCACGGCGACGCGCTGCTCGCCGACGTCGACGGAGACGATCAGCTCGCGCTTCGCGTCAGGCAGCGGGGCGCGGCGCGGCGCCTCGCGGCGGCGTGTCCCCTGCTGGCGCCGTCGCTCCTGCCGCTGCGAGACGACCTTCTTCTCGCTCGGCTTGCGCTCGGTCTTGCGCGGCGTCGCAGGCTTCCGCGCCGGCGTGTCTTCCTTCTCCGCGGCGCCGGCGGATGCGCCCGACGTGCTGGAGGTCTTCTTGCGCCCGCGGCCGCCGCGGCTACCGCGGCGTCGCTTCGGCTTCGTGGGATCGGTTGTCGCGGCCGCGCCGTCACCGGCGGGGGCCGCGGGTCGGACTACGAGAGGCTCGGACCGAACCTCGATCGGGGGTGCGGCAGCGTCAGCAGCCGCGACGTCACTCTTGCGTCGTCGGAACCAGGGCAAGCGAAAACTCCTTCTTGAGCGTCACGCGCTACACCCGGCCTCGTGTTGGGGCCTTGGGGAGCGCGCTCGCAGTTGTGGGTGAAAAACCGTGGCATATGCCTTCGTCTCCCAGGGTACCAGCGACTCCGGGTGCCGTCCGACCCCGGTCCTACGATCCGCGCAATCACGACCCGCTCATCGGGAAGGGAGGCAGTGAGCCGTGACGTTGAAGCGCGAGGCCGAAGAGCTGCTTTTGATCGAGGAGGCAGACGCCTGGTTCGAGTATCTCGAGGCGACTCGGGGACAGTCCGCCACGCGCTACAAGGAGGTCGAGCCCTGGGCCTGGGCCCGCCTGATGCAGCGAATGCGGGCGATCAAGACCCGGCGCGCCAAGCTTCGCCCGGCGGCGGCCTAACCGGCGTGGCCGCCTGGAGCGGCTTCGAGCCGACGGATCGCGGCGTCCCCGAGCACGCGCGTGCCCGCATACGCGACGGCGCCCTGTACAGCCCACCCCGCTACCGGAAGCCGGTCGAGGAGCTGCCGCGCGAGGGCGCGCAGGCCCAGCCCGGCGCCGAGGGTGGCGGCGAGCTCCGGCAGGCGCTCGCGAAGGTCGATCTCGAGCCCGTAGGCCTGCTCGAGCCGCAGCACGAGGCGCAGCTGGTTCAGCGCGAGGGCGGGCAGGTCGGCGCCGGGGACGAACACCGCCGCACCGATGACGCCGTTGCGCCGCGCGCAAGCGGCGACGAGCTGCTCGCAGACCGCGCCGCGTAGCAGCGGCACGCGGCCGGCAAGCGGCGCCGCGTCCTCGCCGAGCCGAGCCGCGAGCACGCGGGCGATCGCCTCGAGCGGGAAACCCTCGCCTGCGCCGACGCGCACGACGTCGGTCGCGAGGACATTCGGAATCGCCACCTCGTCACGCCCGGTGACGGCGACGATCGGCACCCGCGCACGCCGGGCCCGCTCGAGCTGGGCAACGTCGTCGGGCATCGGCTCGTGGCCGAGCACGTAGACGAGGACTGCGGCGCCCTCCGGCGCATCGTCGGCGCGCACCGCTCCGGGCTTCGCATCGCGGCCGAGCTCGCGGCGGAGGACGCCGGCGAGCTCGCGCGCCCCACCGACGACGAGCGGCTTGCCACCGCCGGCCGACACCTCCTTGACGAGCGCCCGCAGCGCGCCGAGCCGGACGGGCAGCCGCATCAGTGGTCGCATCACTAGCGCCGTCGTGACGAGCGCGACACGCGACCCCGTGAGTGGATCGCGAGCAGCACGCCCATCGCGGCGAGGTTCGCGATCATCGACGAGCCGCCGACGCTCACGAACGGCAGTGGGATGCCGGTGATCGGCGCGATGCCCATCGTCATGCCGATGTTCACGAAGATCTGGAAGAGCAGCGCGAGCACGACGCCGCCGGCGACGACCGCGCTGTAGAGATCACGCGCGACGGTGACGATGCGCAGCGCGCGCCACAGCACGAGGAGGTACAGCGCCAGCAGGATCGACGCGCCGACGAAGCCGCGCTGCTCACTGTACGAGGCGAAGACGAAGTCGGTGCCGTGCTCCGGCAGGAAGTTGAGCCGCGTCTGCGTCGCGTTCTTCGGGCCGCGGCCGTGGAATTGGCCGGAGCCGACCGCCGCGATCGACTGCTCGAGGTTGTAGCGCGCATCGACGGTGCACTTCTGCGGATGCACGAAGCAGGTGAGACGCGACTTCTGGTACGGCTGGAGGAAGTTCACGCCGACCGCAGGGCCCACCCACAGCACCGACACGATCACGAGCACCGCGAGCGCGCCGAGAACGGAGAGCTGGCGCCACGGCGTGCCGGCGACGAAGAGCATTGCGCCGAGCGCGGCCGTGTAGACGAGCGCAGTACCGAGGTCGGGCTGCGCCATGACGAGCACGACGGGGATCGCGCCGAGGCCGAGCACGCGCGTCGTCGTGCCGATGTCTCCGCCGGCGCGGGCGCGCTCGGCGAGGAAGCCCGCGATTGCGAGCACGAAGAGGAGCTTGCCAAACTCGGACGGCTGGAAGGTGATGACGCCGAGGTCGATCCAGCGCGTCGAGCCACGCGCGGCGCGGCCGACGACGAGGACGATCACGATCAGCGAGACGGTGCCGATGTAGATCGGCCGCCAGAGGCGGCGGTAGATGTCGGGGTCGATGAAGAGCGAGATCACGAGCGCGAGCGCACCGACGCAGACGTAGACGATCTGCCGGTCGAGGTAGTGGTTCGGATCGCTCGGCAGGTCGAAGCGGGTGACGCCGGAGACCGCCCACAAGCCGACCGCGACGAGACCGACGATGCCGGCGACGAGCACCCAGTCGAGCGAGCGAAGGATCGCGACGAACGCGACCCCCTCGCCGCGGTTGCGTTCGAGCCCTGCCCTCTGTGATCCCGCGTACTCGAGCATCAGCGCATGGTGCCGATCAATCCGTCTTGCCGGGGACGGGTGGCTTGACCTTGACGTGGAAGTAGGCCGAGAAGACTGCCGCCGCGGCGGGAGCAGCGGCGACGCCGCCGTGGCCGCCGTTCTCGATCACGGCGCAGACGACGAGCTTCGCCGCGTCCGTCGGCCCGTACCCGCACCACCAGGACTGGTCCTGGTTGCCGATGTAGCCCGGCAGCGACACGACCTTTTCCGCCGTGCCCGTCTTGCCGGCGATCGAGACCGGGAACGTGCCGAAGACGGGATACGACGTGCCGAACGGAAGGTGCGTCGCCTCCCAGAGGCCCTTCTGGACGATCTGGAGCGCCGCCGGATCGACGCCGACCGAGCGAGGCGCAGGGCGCGCAGGCACCGGCACGGGCGTGCCGTTCGAGCTCTCGACGTTCATCAGCACGTGCGGGGTCACGAGCTTGCCGCCGTTCGCAAGGAGCGCGTAGAAGCGCGCCATCTGGAGCGGCGTGACCGTGAGGTCGCCCTGTCCGATCGCGAGCTGGATCGAGTTGCCCGGCTTCCAGAGCTTGTCGATCTCCGTCTTGAAGTGCTGCTTGCGCCAGCCGATCGTCGGCACGAGGCCCGTCGCCTCCGGGCTGAGATCGGTCCCGGTCGACGAGCCGAAGCCGAAGATCCGCGCCCACTTCTGCAGCGGCTGCCCGCGGCCCTTCGTGGAGAAGAACATGTCACCGAGTCGGTAGAAGTAGGTGTCGCACGAGTACGCGAGCGCGGTCGGCATGTCCATCTGCTGATTCACGGCCGGGTCCCAGTTGTGGAACGTCTGGTGCCCCTTGTCGCTCGGCGAGTGGTACGTGCCCGTGCACGGCAGGTATGCGTACGGTGAGACGAGATGCTCCTGCATCGCGGCGAGCGCCGTCACCGGCTTGAACGTCGAGCCGGGCGGATACGTCGCCTGGAGGCCCCGGTCGAGCGAGGGGTAGTTCTTCGCGGGAGCGGTCTTCGTCGTCAGCCCCTGCGCTGCGAGGTCTTTCGTCGTGACGCGGCCGGAGAAGACCGCCGGCTTGTACGTCGGCGACGAGGCCATCGCGAGGATGGAGCCGTCGTTCGGATCGAGCGCGACGATCGCTCCGCCGTCGGCGGCCCACTTGCCGTCGGCCCGCGCGAGACTGATCCCGTAGGCGAGCGCGCGCTCCGCAGCCTTCT
The DNA here is from genome assembly GCA_041486645.1 of Gaiellaceae bacterium. Taxonomy (GTDB): domain Bacteria; phylum Actinomycetota; class Thermoleophilia; order Gaiellales; family Gaiellaceae; genus Palsa-739. Next base: position 4,946 of record JBGPLW010000004.1, read on the forward strand.
GGAGCTTGAGATCGATCGTGAGCCTGACGGTGTTGCCCGGCTTCGGCTGCACGGCTGTCTGCACCGTGCTCAGCGGACGCCCGAGCGAATCGACGTGCAGCCGCTGCTCGCCCGACTGGCCGCGGAGATAGCTGTCGTAGGTCGACTCGACGCCGGACTGCCCGAGCTGGTCGTTCAGGTCGTACGCCTTGCCGAGCCGGCGGAGCTGCTCCTGCGTGATCGAGCCGACGTAGCCGAGCACCTGCGACGCGAGGTCCTGGTACGGGTAGTGGCGGACATACACACGGCCGATCGTCACGCCCGGGAACGCGCCGGAGTGCTCGTAGAGATAGGTGACCATCGGATCGCTCGCGGCGTCGCGCACGATCACCGGCTTCAGGAGGTCGCCGCGCCGCCGCTTGATCGCCCGCGCGATCTCGTACAGCGGAACCTTGGCGACGTTCGAGATCCGCTTCAGCTCGGCGTAGCGCGCGTTGTAGCTCTGCGGCAGGTCGGCAGGCCAGAGCTGGATCGCGGTCGCAGCCGCGTTCTTCACGAGCGGGACGCTGTGCCGGTCGAGAATCATCCCCCGCTGCGCCTGCAACGGCACGGCGCGGAACGACTGCGCCGACGCCTGGTTCACGTACTTCGTCCCGGAGAGGACCTGCAGCGCCCACAGGCGCAGGAAGAGCGCCGCGAAGCCGCCGAGCAGGACGAAGCCGAGGATCGCGATCCGGCGCGCGTGCTTCGGCGTCGGCCGATAGGGCTCGACGACGGTCTCGCCGTCCGCGCGCGGCCGCGGTCGTCGCGGCGCACGTGTTGGAGCCGTGCTAGCCAAGGAGCTGAACCTCGGTCGCGTAGTCACCCCGGTCGAGCGGGCGCAGCAGCCGCCGCGCGAGGGCGTACACGGGCGCCGTGAGGATGAGGTTCAACATGATCGCGGGCAGCAGCCCGCGGAGGACATCGCCGGCGGGCGCACGCTCGCCGAGCACGAAGTGCACGAGCAAGACGCCGAACGAGAAGAGGACGGTGATCACGGCGACCGAGGTGAACGGCGCGTGCGCGCGGTCGCGACCGGTGGTCTCGCCGTACCGGCCGATCCAGTAGCCCGCGATCGTCAGCACAAGCGACGTGAGCCCGAGTTGCCCGAGCGTCGCGGTGTCGACGAGCAGCCCCGCGAAGAAGCCGCCGATCGCGCCGGGCACGGCTCCGCGCAGGAGCGCGACGGCGACGAGCATCACGAGCACGAGGTCGGGAACGCCGCCGAGGATGTGCACCTGCGTGAAGATCGAGACCTGAAGAATCGCCGCGACGAAGAGGAGCACCGCAGCCTTGAGGCCGTTGAGCGCGCTCACCGCTTCTTGCTGGAGATGAGTGCGGCAACCGCGTCCAGCGAGTCGAAGCGCGCGAACGGTGTCACCGTCACCGTGAGGAACGTCGCGATATCGCTGCGCCCGACCGAGAGCACCCGGCCGATCGGAATGCCGTATGGATAGACGCTCGGGTAACGGCGGTCGACCGTTCCCTGCGTGACGACGATGTCGCCCTTCTGCACGACCTGCTCTTTCGCGACGCGGTCGAAGACGAGCGTGCTGCCCTGCCCGTGACGGATCAGGCCGCTGACGCCGCTCGAGACGTCGCGCGCGGGCACGTTGTTGTCCGGGTCGGTCAGGAGCGTGACGCTCGACGTCTGCGGGCCGACGTTCGCCACGCGCCCGATGAGGCCGTCTGCGGTCACGACGGGCGTGTTGACGCGAATGCCCGAGTGCGAGCCGGCCGCGATCGTCACCACCTGCGCGAACGAGCTGCTCGGGTACGAGATGACCGTCGTGTTCACGGCCCTGTAGTCCTTCGGATACGTCGAGCCGCCTTCGAACTGGAGCAGCTTCTTCAGCGCCTCCGCCTGCCGCGCATTCGCGAGGTTCGCGTTGGCGATCGCGCGCGCGTCGCGCAGCTCGCGACGAAGCTTCTCGTTCTCCGACTTCGCGTGGGCGAGCCCGGCGAAGTAGCCGTACGCGTCGCGGAACGGACGAGCAACGCGTTCGGCTGCGACCTGGAACGGCCGCAGGCCGGCCGACCCGTAGCCCTGCATGTCGTGGAGCGCGCCGGAGGTCGGCGACCGGAACGACACGGTGAGGAGTGCGAGCGCGCCGAGGATCAGGACTGCGAGCACGACGCGCCGGACCAGAGGTCCGCGACCCCGAGCGGAGTAGCGGTCTGATCTGGAGCGCCGGACAGACGAGCCCAGCACCGCCACACGCGCGGTGCGGTCGCGAGAACCCACAGCCATAAGGGTATCGCGACCTTCGGCTCGCCGCCTGCGGCGGGCGAGCCTCTCGTGGGGGAACCCAGGGTTCCCCCACGTTCCCCCTCCTTCTTGCCACGCGTGACGAACCGGCCGTGCGCTACGGCGAGAGCGCGGTCTCGCCTCCGCGCGCGCACGCCGTCCACCAAGATCGAGAGACACGGCCCTACTGCCCCCGGTCGGAGGACCTACGAGCGTTGCACGTGGCGGGCGATACGAGGCGGGTTAGTAGCGGTGTCTACCGTTGCGGCCGCGGCGGCGCGCGCGGTTCGAGCGGTGGATCGCCTCGAACTCCTCGAGGCTGCGGCCCGAGCCGACCGCGACGCACGTGAGCGGGCTCTCGGCGAGATGGACGGGCCTCTGCGTCTCGTGGCGAAGCCGCTCGTCGAGGCCCGTCAGGAGCGCGCCGCCGCCGGCAAGGGCAATGCCGCGATCCATGATGTCCGCGGCGAGCTCGGGGGGCGTCTTGTCGAGCGTCGACTTGATCGCCTCGATGATCTGGGTGACCGGCTCGTCGAGCGCGCGGCGGATCTCCTCGGACGTGAGGATGACCGTTTTCGGCAGGCCCGTCAGCATGTCGCGTCCGCGCACCTCGGCCTGTAGCTCTTCGCGCATGTCCCACGCGGAGCCGATCTCGAGCTTGATCTCCTCGGCCGTCTGCTGGCCGATGAGCAGCTTGTAGTCGCGCTTGATGTGATTGATGATCGCCTCGTCCATCTCGTCGCCCCCGACGCGCAATGACTGCGAGACGACGATGCCGCCGAGCGAGATGACAGCAACCTCGGTCGTGCCGCCGCCGATGTCGACGATCATGTTCCCGGTCGGCTCGGCAACGGGAAGCCCGGCGCCGATCGCGGCGGCCATCGGCTCTTCGATCAGGTACGCCTGCCGCGCGCCGGCGCTCAGCGTCGCTTCCTCGACGGCGCGCTTCTCGACGCCGGTGACGCCGGACGGGACGCAGACGACGACGCGCGGGTGCGCGAAGCGGTTCTGGTGCACCTTCTGAATGAAGTGCCGCAGCATCTGCTCGGTCACGTCGAAGTCGGCGATGACGCCGTCCTTCAGCGGGCGAATGGCCTGGATCGTGCCCGGCGTGCGCCCGAGCATCCGCTTCGCCTCGACACCGACGGCGTGCACCTCGCCCGTGCGCTGGTCGATCGCGACGACCGAGGGCTCGGAGAGCACGATGCCGCGTCCTCGCACGTAGACGAGGGTGTTGGCGGTTCCGAGGTCGACGGCCATGTCGCGACCGCCGAAACCCGTCAACGAGGAAAAGAAGCCCATGACCGATCCCGAGTCTAGCTGGCTATTTCCGGAATTCCGCCGGCGAGTCTTGACTCTTTCGTGACGAGTCCACGTCTACCTTCGCTGCATGAACAGCGTGCATCTCATCGGCAACCTTGCGACAGACGTCGAGCTTCGCGACGTCACACCACAGCAGGACGGACAAAACGACAAGAAGGTCGCGAGCTTCCTGCTCGCGGTCGATCGAGGCAGTCGAGACGGTGGAGCCGATTTCGTCTGGGTCTCCGCGTGGGACCGCCAGGCGGAGCTCTGCTTCGAGCACCTCCTGAAGGGCAATCGCGTGGCGATCGACGGCCGCCTGAAGAGCCGGACCTGGGAGCAGGACGGCAAGCGCCGCGACGCGGTCGAGGTCGTCGCCCGGCGGGTCGAGTTCCTCTCGCCCCCGAACCGCGAGTCGCACGGAGCGGAGGTGATGCCGTTCGAGGCCGTCGGGGCCTGAGAGCAGTTACTCGAGCGTGGCGAGGAACTCGCGGACGGCGCGCGTCACGACATCGGGGCGCTCGCCGATCGAGAGGTGCCCGCAGTCGGCGATCACGCGCAGAGGGGCGCGAAGCCTCCGCGCGTACTCCATCCCGTCCTGGAGCGGCACCCAGTTGTCCTTGGCGCCCCACAGGCAGAGGCACGGGCAGGTGACGCGATCGAGATCGGCGCGGCTGTCGCTCGCGACGAGGGCCTTGCCTGCGGTGAGCGTGTCGAGGTGCTGCGGCGGGCCGCTGAGGAACGCCTCGGCCATCTCCGGGTCGAGTGCAACCGGGTCGGCGACGCCCCAGCCGCCGAAGACGAGCGTCCGGCCGAGCCGCGAGCGCGAGATCCGCGCGCGGTAGCGCCCGAGGAGGCGCCCCGGCCGGACGACGCCGAGCATCGTGACGGTCGCCCCGCCGAGCCTCGTCGCGGAGGAGATGCCGGCGGCCGCCACGAGGACCACACCGGTGAGCGCGTCAGGGCGCCGGACAGCCGCCCGGAGCGCGATCAGGCCGCCGAGCGAGTGGCCGACCCACAGGGCCGGCAGGGCGTCCTCCGCCTCGACGACCGCGAGGACGGCATCGGCGAAGGGGTCGAGGCTCGAGGCGCCGTCGAGGCGCCCGGAGGCCCCGTGGCCTGGCAGCTCGGGGATGAGCACCCGCCGCTCGGCGGCGAGCGCGGGCGCCACGAGCCGCCAGTTCGAGGCGAGGCCGCCGAGGCCGTGGAGGAGGACGAGGGGCGGGCCCTCCCCGCCCACGAGGTACCGGAGCCGCGTCCCGGCCGCGGTCAGGTGCCGTTCTTCGAATCCGAACAGATCCCGTTTGGACTCCGTCGGCATCAGGGCATATTCTCTAGGTGATGAATGCTTTGGAGGGACGGGCCGAATGAGGCCTGTCGGATCGACAACCGAGGGCGACGTACAACCCGTCTGAGCGCTTGGCGCCGGCGGGTTTTTTCGTGCCCAGGAAGGAGCAAGTCGCATGGCGAATCACCTCACGCCCGAAGAGCTCTCGAAGGAGCTGGGGATCGACCAGCAAGAAGTGATTCGGGTGTGTGTGCAGGAAGGGGTGCCGATCTACCACGGCAAGATCGACAAGTACCTCTTCACGGCGCAACTGCAGGCACTGGGCGCACTGCCCCAGCACCACTGAGTCGCAACGCGAGCTAGGCGCTCTTCCGCGCCGCAGTCTTCTTCCGAGAGCCGGCGCCAGACGAGTCGGCTCTCGGCTTTCGCGGTCTCGCTCCGCCCTTGCCGCCCTGCGCCTCGGCGACGCTGCGGCGCAACGCCTCCATCAGGTCGACGACGGGTGTCTCCGCGATCGGCTCCGGGCGCGTGATCTCCTCGCCTGCGAGCTTCGCCTCGAGCATCGCCTTGAGATCGCGGCGGTACTCGTTCTCGAAGTCCTCGATCGACCAGTCGCCGACGAGGCTCTCGATCACCTGGCCGGCGAGCTGGAGCTCGGCCTTCTTGATCTCGGTCGCCTCGACCGCTTCCTCGATCTCGTTCTTCGCGCGCACGTCGTCGGCGAAGAAGAGCGTCTCGAGCGCAAGCGTGTCGCCCTGCGCGCGGATGAGGCAGAGATTCTCCTTGCCCCAGAGCACGAACTTGCCGACGGCAGCCATGCCCGTCTCCTGCATCGCGCGGAGCAACAGCACGTATGGGCGGCGCGCAGCGTCGGCCGCGGCGGGCGCGAGGTAGTAGGTGCGGTCGAAGTAGACCGGGTCGACGTCCTGGAGCTTGACGAAGCGGAGGATGTCGATCGACTGCGAGCGCTGGAGCGCGACGGACTCGAGGTCGGACTCCTCGACGAGCACGAACTCGCCCTTCGCGACCTCCCACCCCTTCACGAGCTCGTCCGGCTCGACCTCGCGCTCGTGGAGCGGGCACCACCGCTTCTGCTTGATCGGCGTGCCGCATTCGCGGTGCAGCGTCCGGAACGCGACATCCGTCCGCTGGGTCGCGAGGGCGAGCCCGATCGGGATGTTGACCAGGCCGAAGCTGATTGAGCCGTTCCAGATCGTCCGCATGACCGTCCTCGGAATTGTAGAGGGACCGGGGTTTTTCGCTCTCCCCGGAGGGTTCCCTGCCTGTGTTTACGATGATTCCGTGGCCACCGCGTCTCCGTCTGCCCCCCAGACCGACTCGCCCCTCGGAACCCGCACCGCCCCGGCCCTCTGGCGCTACGTGCTCGACCAGCGCTGGCCGGCGCCGGCGTACCTCGAGGAGCAGGAAACGGGCTGGCGCGAGGTGTCGTGGCAGGAGGCGGCCGGCCGGGTCGAAGCACTGTCGCACGCGCTCCTCGCGCGCGGCGTGCGCCGCGGCGACGCGGTCGCGGTGCTCTCGCGCACCCGCCTTGAGTGGATCCTCCTCGACTGGGCGATCATGAACATCGGCGCCGTCGTCGTCGGGATCTATCCGACGAACACCGCGAGCGAATCGGCGTACATCCTCGCGCACTCCGAGACCATGCTCGCGTTCGCCGAAGACAACGCGCAGCGTGACAAGCTCCGGTCCGTTCAAGACGAACTGCCGGGGCTGCGCGAGATCGTCACCTTTGCGCAGTTGCCCGAACTCGAGGCCGAGGGCCGCGCGCACGCGAGGGAGCACCCGGACGCTCTCGAGATCGCCGCGAACGAGATCCGGGAAGAGGATCTCGGGACGCTCATCTACACATCCGGCACCACCGGGCCGCCCAAGGGCTGCATGCTCACGCACAAGAACCTCGTCACGGCCGCGATCCATGTGCGGACGAACCTCGAAGACGGCGGCGACACCGTGCTGCTCTTCCTGCCGCTCGCGCACACCTTCGGGCGCCTCGCCCACCAGGCGGCCGCGTACTACGGCTCGACCGTCGCGCTCGTCGCCGACGCCACACGCGTCGCCGAGGCGCTCGGGGCAGTGCGGCCGACCATTCTCCCGGCGGTGCCGCGCATCTACGAGAAGATCCACGCGGGCGTCCTCGACAGGATCGAGCGCGAGAGCAGGGTCAAGCGCTCGCTCGGACGCTGGGCGCTCGGCGTCGGCGCGCACGCGAGCCGTCTCCGCCGGATGAGCCGCGCAGTTCCGCTCGGGCTCCGCATTCAGGAACGGATCGCGGACAAGCTCGTCTTCGCGAAGGTGAAGGAACGGCTCGGCGGCCGGCTGCGCGTCGGCGTGTCCGGTGCGGCGCCGCTCGGCCTCGACGTGCTCGAGTTCTTCCACTCGCTCGGCATGCTCGTGATCGAGGGGTACGGGCTCACGGAGACCGCAAGCTCATTGAGCGTGAACGACCCCGATGCGTTCAAGTTCGGCACGGTCGGCCGCGCCGTCGAGGGCTGCGAGGTCCGGCTCGACGCGGACGGCGAGATCCTCGTGCGCAGCGACACCGTCTTCGCCGGCTACTACAAGGAGCCCGAGGCGACGGCGGCCGCATTCACGAGTGACGGCTGGTTCCGGACGGGTGACGTCGGCGAGATCGACGGCGACGGCTTCCTGAAGATCACCGACCGCAAGAAGGATCTGATCATCACCGCGGGCGGAAAGAACATCGCCCCGCAGAACCTCGAGAACGCGCTCAAGGCGTCGCGCTTCGTGTCGCAGGCGCTCGTCGTCGGCGACCGGCGGCCGTATGTCACGGCGTTGATCACGCTCGAGTGGGACGAGGTGACGGCGTCCGGAGCCGACGCGCAGGAGCTCGTCCAGGCGGTCGTCGACGAGGTCAACCGCGACCGTGTGCGGGTCGAGCAGATCAAGCGCTTCTCGATCCTCTCGCGCGACTTCTCGCAGGAAGAGGGCGAGGTCACGCCCACGCTGAAGCTCCGCCGCAGGATCGTGCACGAGCACTTCGCCATCGAGATCGAGCAGCTCTACTCGTGACCACTGCGTTTCTCGTTGCCTCCGCATTCCTCGCGAGCGCGGTCGAGTTCGTCGAGGCGCTCACGATCGTGCTCGCCTCCGGCATCACCCGCGGCTGGCGGTCGTCGCTGACTGGGCTCGCCGCGGCGACCGTGGCGCTCGCCGCGATCGTCGCGGTGCTCGGCCCGGCGCTGACGCTCATCCCGATCGACGTGCTCCGGCTCGTGGTCGGCGGGATCTTGCTCGCGTTCGGGCTGCAGTGGCTGCGCAAGGCGATCCTGCGCGCGAGCGGCTACAAATCGCTCCACGACGAAGCCGCGATCTATGCGGAGGAGACTGCAGAAGCGCGCGCCGCCGCTCACGAAGAGCGTGCCGGCCTCGATTGGTATGGGTTCACGCTCTCGTTCAAGGGCGTCCTCCTCGAGGGCCTCGAGGTCGCGTTCATCGTCCTGACATTCGGCAGTACGCAGGGCAGCATCCCGCTCGCCGCGCTCGGCGCTGGAATCGCGCTCGTCCTCGTCGCCGTCGTCGGGGTGCTCGTGCGCGCGCCGCTGACGCGGGTGCCCGAGAACACGATGAAGTTCGCGGTCGGCGCGATGCTGACGACGTTCGGCACCTTCTGGGCGGCAGAGGGCGCAGGCGCACACTGGCCGGGCGACGATGCCTCGCTGCCCTTCGTGCTCGCATTCGTGGTCGCGATGTCCTTCTCGTCGGTCGGACTCCTCAAGCGCCGGCGGCTCGCGTTCGCATGAGGCGCATTCGCGCGTTCGGGCAGTTCTGGTGGGACTTCGTCGTCGGGGACGACTGGCGCGCGGCCGCAGGGATCCTGCTCGCGATCAGCGTCACCGCGGCGCTCGTCGCAGGCGGCCTCGACGCGTGGTGGCTGATGCCGGTCTCCGTGGCGGCGATTCTCTGGCTGTCGCTGCGGCGCGCAGCAGACGCTTAGCCGGTAATCCGGCGGGCGCCGACGTAGGTCGCGTCGTACCAGCCGCTCATCGAGCTGATCTTCACGACGTCGCCCGAGTGGGGCGCATGGATGAACTGGCCGCCGCCGATGTAGATCCCGACGTGGCCGAGGCCGTCGAAGAAGACGAGATCGCCGGCCTGGAGGTCGCCGCGCGACACCGGAACGCCGACGTTCCACTGGGCGCCGGTGTAGTGCGGAAGCGAGACGCCGACCTGGCTGTAGACGTAGGCGACGAGGCCGGAGCAGTCGAAGCCGCCGGGGCTCGCACCGCCCCAGACGTACGGGGTGCCGAGGTAGCGCAACGCGATGCCCACGACCCCGCCGTACTGCGAGGGCGGAGCGATGGTCGCACCGCCGGCCGACGCGGTCGCGCCAATCGCGGCGTCCTGGAGCGCAAGCGCCTGCTGTTCGGCAATCGTCTGGTAGCGCGCCTGCGCGCTCCGCGCGAGCGCCAGCTGCCGCACCTGCTGGGCTGCAAGCATCTGCGCGATCTCTCCCTTGATCGACGCCAGGAGCCGCTGCTCGCGGTTGAGCTGTGAGCCGATGCGCGCTTTCGCCGCCGCGCGCGCCGCGACGAGCTGGCGCTGGCTCTTGTGTGCACGCACGAGCGCGTGCTGGTGGATCGTCACCGCCTTCTTGAAGCCGATGACCTCGTTCATCACCGCGACGTCCTGGCTCGAGACCGATTGCACGGCCTCGACGCGGTTGACGAGATCCTCGATGCTCGACGCGCCGAGGATGACGCTGAGTGTGGTCTGATCGTCGCGCGACGTGTAGATCGTGACGAGCCGTTCCATGAGCGCCTGCTGCGACTTCACGAGATTCGCGCGCGCTGCGCGCAACCCGATCTTGTTGATCTTCAGGCTGTGCTCGATCTGGTGCAACTTCACGGTCGCCATCTCGAAGCGGTTGCGGGCGCGCTCGAGACTTGCGTCGAGTTGCATGATCTGTGAGGCGACGCGCTGCGCCTCGGCTCGCTTGCCGCTGACGGAGGGGTCGCCGGTAGCCGTGCCGGCTGCGACGAATGCCGCAGCAACGGCGAGAACGAGCACCGGCGCCTGTCGCTTCAGAACCCTAATAACGGACTCCCGAAATTGCCTGCAACAAGCGCACCGGGTGGGGCCGGTACGTCACAAGTTCAGCAGGCTACCAAGGGTTCCGGACACCTGCAACCGAGTAAGGTGCGAAAAAGTGCTGCAATTCCGGCTCGAGACTCACAAAAACGGAGCCGTGCGGGAGCGCACAAACTCGACGAAGTCCAGCGTTTTGTGTGGTACGGTCCCGCCCTCGTGGGCAGGCCAAGGACACGATCCGCGGCGCGGCTCGCGGGTGCCACCGTGGCGCTCGTTCTTGCCGGCGTCTCGGCCGCAGGAGCTGCGCGGCCGGGCGATTCTCTGCGACAGCAGGCGCAATCGCTCGATTCGCGCGCCCACCGCGCACTGCTCGATCTGTATGCAATCGATTCACGCCTGCATGCTGCGCGATCGCATTTGTCGTCGCTCGAGACGCAGACGGCTCGGCTCCGCACCGTGCAGGCACAGCTCGTCCAGCAACTCGCTGCGACGCAGCGTACGCTCGCTGTCTCACAGCAGCGGCTCGGCGACAACCTGGCGCTGCTCTACAAGCAAGGTGACGTCAGCGCGCTCGCGGTGATGCTCGGCGCTCAATCCCTCGACGACGCCGTGACGAGGCTCGACGATCTCAACCGCGTCGCCGACCAGAGCCGTGAAGTCGTCGCGGTCACGGCAGATGCGCAAGCTCACCTGGCCATGCTTCGCACAACACTGCAAACGAAGCGGGCGAAGCTGAACGCCGCGGTCGCGGACGCACGTGGAACGACAGCTGCGCTCGCGGCAGCGCGCACGGAGCGCGTCGGCTTCATCTCGAGACTGCGTCGCGAGCAGAGCGTCAAGGTTGCGCAGATCCACGCACTCGAGGCGACCGCTCAGCGCGTGGTGCACAAGTCGGCCGCGATTCAAGCGGCGGCCGCAGCAGGTGACTCGAGCCGCCCGGCCGCGGCGCTCTCGGCGCCCACGGAGGGAGGCCGGACACTTACCGTCTCCTCGACGGGCTACTCCCTCCCCGGCCGGACTGCGACCGGGCTGCCGGTCGGCTGGGGCGTCGTCGCCGTCGACCCGGCCGTGATCCCGCTCGGAACCCGCTTGACGGTCCCGGGCTACGGCGAGGCCGTCGCCGCCGACACGGGCAGCGCGGTTCGGGGCAACACCATCGATCTCTGGTTCCCGACCCTCGCCCAGGCGCGCGCCTGGGGGCGCCGGGCGGTGACGATCACCCTGCACTAAGCTGCGATGGCCACGAGGGGGTAGAAGCTGAGCGAAGTGCTGCACGCAGTAGATGGTCGTCAGGTCGAGTCGCTCCGCGTCGTGATCGTGGACGACCACGATCTCTTCAGGACGGGGCTCCGGAACCTGCTCGAGGAGCAGGGCTTGCAGATCATCGGCGAAGCGGCGAGCGGCGCAGAGGCCGTGAAGATCGTCCGCGAGCTCACCCCTGACGTCGTCGTCATGGACCTGAACATGCCGGGGATGGGCGGTGTCGACGCGACGCGGCACATCACGACGCTTGCACCGCTGACGAAGGTCGTCATGCTGACGATCTCCGAAGAGGACAGCGACGTGATGGACGCGATCCTCGCGGGAGCGTGCGGCTACCTCCTGAAGGACTCCTCGATCCAGGATCTGATGACCGGCATCCGCGCCGCCTCGTTCGGCGAGTCCCTGATCTCGCCCAACATCGCGTCGAAGGTGCTCCAGCGCGTGCGCGCGACGAGCACGCAGCCGGAGATCGCGAACACGATCCGCGCGGAGCTCTCCGACCGCGAGATCGAGGTGCTGAAGCTGATCGCCAACGGCAAGGACAACGCGGTGATCGCCGCCGAGCTGCACATCAGCCCGAAGACCGTCAAGAACCACATCTCGAACATCCTGATGAAGCTTCAGATCGACAACCGCATCCAGGCTGCGGTCTACGCCGTGCGCAGCGGCATCGTCTAGCCCTTGCGGGCGCTGCGGGCGCGCTCGTGCAGCGTGCCGAGCATCGACCGGAGCCGTTCGAGCTCCCCGTCGGTGTGGTTCAGTCGCGCACCGATGGAGCTGACCTCGTCGACGAGATCGGTTCCGCCTTCGCGCGCGACCTCGCCGAGCCGCCGCTCGAGGCGCCACCGTTCGGCCTCGAGTGCAAGCGCCTGCGCGTAGCCCTCGGTCAGCGTCGACTCGATCGTGTCGATGGTCGGCGCTTCGGCGGTGAGGAGCATTTCGATCTGTTGCAGCGTCATGTCGTCGACCCGCTGAGGGGTGGTTCGATTATCAGGACGCAACGCGCGCTCCGTAAGGGCCGGGCGGCCCATCTTCTCCGCGAAAAAGGCCCAGCTACACTGGCGCGCGTGCGCGTCCGTGCCGCCGCCGTCGCACTCGTCGCCGCCCTCGTCGCGCCCGCAGCCGCGGCCGCGTCGCTGCGCGGGTCTCTCGAACGCGCGCTGCGCGTGCCGCACGTGAGCCTCGCCGCGACCGGCGCCGTCGCGCTCGATCTCTCGACCGGCCAGACCGTGTACTCCCGCAACGCCTCGCTGCCGCTCATCCCGGCCTCCAACGAGAAGCTCGCGGTCACCTATGCCGCACTGACGGCGCTCGGGCCCGAGTTCACGATCGAGACCGACGTCCTCGGCGAAGGCCGGCAGAACGGCGCCACCTGGCAGGGCAACCTCGTGCTGAAGGGCTACGGCGACCCCACGCTCTCGGCCTCCGACCTGACGGAGCTCGCCCGACAGGTTCGCGCCGCGGGGATCGTCCGCGTCGCCGGGCGCGTGCTGGGCGACGAGTCCTGGTTCGACTCGCGGCGCACCGCAGCCGGCTGGAAGGCGGCCTTCTACATCACGGAGTCGCCGCCGCTCTCGGCGCTCATCGTCGATCGCGGGCGGGTTGGCCGCTTCACCTCGCATGATCCCGCGCTCGCGGCGGCGCAGCTCTTCCGCCGGGCGCTCGTGCGCGCCGGCGTCCAGGTCGCCGGAGGCGCGGTGCACGGCACCGCCGACGACGCCGCAGTGCCGCTCGCTGCCGTCGACTCCGCGAACGTCGCGGCGATCGTCCGATGGATGGACCGCGTCAGCGACAACTTCGTCGCGGAGATGCTCGTGAAGGAGCTCGGCGCGGTGCAGTCCGGGCGCGGCACGACCGCAGCCGGCGTCGGGGTCATGACCGGCCTGCTCGCGGCGGCAGGCGTCCCGCTCGACGGCGTCCGGCTCGTCGACGGCTCGGGGCTCTCGCTTCTCGACCGGCTGACGCCGAATGCCCTCGTCTCACTGCTCTCGGCGATGTGGAACGACCTGGAGGTGCGCCTCGAGCTGCTCGCCTCGCTGCCGGTCGCAGGGCGCACCGGCACGCTGCACGACCGCATGCGGCGCAGCCCTGCGACCGGGATCGTGCGCGCGAAGACGGGGACGACGTCGAACGCATCTGCGTTGTCGGGCTTCGTCGCCGACCGCTACGTGTTCGCGGTGCTGCAGAACGGCTTCCCTGTGTCGTTCACCTGGGCGCGCGTCGCGCAGGACCGCTTCGCGGTTGCGCTAGCGGCGTCCCAGTAGCTCGAGCAGATCCTGCTCACTCAACAGCGGCACACCGGCCTTCTCGGCCTTCGTCAGCTTCGACTTGCCGGGCTCCTCGCCGACGATCAACCCCGTCGTCTTCGACGAGACCGAGTTGCCGACCTTCGCGCCGAGCGCCTCGAGCGCCGCGGCGGCTTCGTCACGCGTGAAGCGCTCGAGCGTGCCGGTGATGACGTACGTCTTGTCGGTCAGCGGCCCTTCGACGGGCTTGTCCTCCTCGCCGATCTCGAAGCGCAGGCCGAGCGCGCGCAGCTCTTCGACGAGCGCGCGGTTGTCGTCGTCGCGGAACCACTCGACGATCGCCTCCGCGCGCTCGGGGCCGATGCCCTCCGCCTCGACGAGCTCCTCCTGCGTGGCGTTCAAGAGCGCGTCGACCGTACCGAAGTGCCGCGCGAGCGTCTGCGCAGTCACCCAGCCGACGTCCGGGATGTTGAGCCCGTAGAGGACACGGGAGAACGGGACGGCCTTCGACGCGGCGATCGCCTCGATTGCGCTGCGCGCGCTGATCTCACCGAACCCCTCGAGCTCCATCAGCTGCTCCTGTGACAGCCGGTAGAGCTCGGGCAGCGAGCGCACGAGCCCCTGCTCCCAGAGCCGCCACACGGTCTGCTCCCCCACCCCGTCGATGTCCGCGGCGGCCATCACCCAGTTGTTCAGCGTCTCGAGGCCGCGCGACGGGCACGCTCGGTTCGGGCAGCGGTGCATCGCCTCTCCCTCGGGCTTCACGACGTCGGTGCCGCAGAGCGGGCACTGCTTCGGCATCGCGAACGGCTTCGTGCCGCGGCGGTGCCTGCCGGCGGGCCCGACGATCTGCGGGATCACGTCGCCGGCGCGCTGCACGATCACGTCGTCGCCGACGCGGATGTCCTTGCGGTTGATGTCCTCCTCGTTGTGCAGCGTCGCGCGCGAGATCGTGACGCCGCCGACCTCGACCGGTTCGAGGAGCGCCCACGGGTTGAGCGCGCCGGTGCGACCGACGCGGATGCGGATCTCGTTCAGCCGCGTCACCGCCGTCATCGGCGCCCACTTGAACGCACGCGCCCAGCGAGGGCGCTGGTGCAGTGCGCCGAGCCTGCGCTGCTGGTCGTAGGAGTCGACCTTGATCACGACGCCGTCGATCTCGTAGTCGAGCTCGGTACGCCGAAGCTCCCATTCGCGGCAGGCGGCGGCGACGTCGTCGATCGACTCGAGGCGCTCGGCGTACGGGTTCGTGCGAAAGCCGCGCTGGCGCAGCCAGAGGAGCGTCTCCCAGTGCGTCTCGAGGTGCTCGAGCCCCGCGCGGTGGCCGGTGCCGTAAACCCAGATCGAAAGCGGGCGCTGCGCGGTGATTCCGGAGTCCTTCTGGCGCAGCGAGCCGGCGGCGGCGTTGCGCGGATTCGGCCACGTCGGCTTGCCCTCCTGCACGAGCCGCTCGTTCGCCTCGCGAAAGCCGCCGAGCGGCATGTACACCTCACCGCGCACCTCGACGACGGGCGGCGGCTTTTCGCCATCGGGGAGAACCATCTGCAATGGGATCGCCTTGATCGTGCGCAGGTTCGGCGTCACGTCCTCACCCTGGACGCCGTCGCCGCGCGTCGCGCCGTAGGCGAAGCCGCCGTTCTCGTAGGTCAGGTTGATCGCCGAGCCGTCGATCTTCGGCTCGAGGACGTAGGCGATCGGCTCGTCGCTTCCGAGGCGCTTGCGCACGTCGTCGGCCCACTTCGCGAGCGCCTCGCCGGTCGTCACCTTCTCGAGCGAGCCCATCGGCGTGAGGTGCTGGAGCTTGCGGAACTTGTCGGAGGGCGGCGCGCCCACGCGCTGCGTCGGCGAGTCCCGGGTGACGAGCTTCGGGTGCTTCGCCTCGAGCGCCGCGAGCTCGTCGTAGAGCGCGTCGTACGCTGCGTCCGTCATCACCGGCTCGTCGTCGACGTGGTAGGCGATGAGCGCCCGGGTGAGGATGTCGCGGAGCTCGGCCGCGCGCGCCTCGTCGCTAGACGTGCTCAAGGAGCTCCTCGGCGGTGTCGACGATCGCGTCCGGCTCCTCTCGCTCGAGCTTCGCGCGATCGTGGATCCGCCCCCACGTGACGGCGACGGCGTGCATGCCCGCTGCTCTCGCAGCGCGCATGTCGAACGGCGAGTCGCCGACGTATGCCGTCTGCGCGGGATCGGCGCTCATGCGTTCCGCGGCGAGGAGCAGCGGCGCGGGGTCCGGCTTGTGCTTGTCGGTCTCGTCGCCGCCGACGACCGTCTCGAAGAGGTGCCCGAGCGGCACGCTCGCGAAGGCGAGCTCGACGGTCGCGCGACGTTTCGCGGTGACGACGCCGAGCCGCCGGCCCTCGCCGTGCAGGCGGACGAGGACGTCTTCCATGCCACGGCAGGCCTCGAGCTCGTCGTGCAGCGGCTCGTTGTGCGCGCGATAGACGCGGACGAGCTCGTCGACCTGATCCGGTGCGAAGACGGCCATCTGCGCCTCGAGTCCGGGGCCGCCGACGGCCTGCATCAGCTCGTCGTCGCCGAACTCCTCGCCGAGCACCTCCCGCGTCGCATGCCGCATCGACGCGAGGATGATCGCGCCGGAGTCGACGACGGTGCCGTCGAGATCGAAGAGAACGACCGGGAAGCGCGCCACCGAGCCATCGTAACGGCGGCCCCTGTCGCTCAATCAGTAGGCGACGGAGACGAGATAGAGGCCCCACGGCGGCGCGGTCTTCCCCGCCTCGTCACGGGCTCCGCCGTCGAGGAGCGGTGCGATCTCGTCCGGGCCCGACTCGAGCATCGTCCCCACGAGCGTGCGCACCATGTAGCGGAGGAAGCTGTCGGCGGTGATCTCGAAGTCCAGGTGGTCGCCGCGGCGGACCCACTCGGCGCGCTCGACGGTGCGCACGAAGACCTTGTGCCGTGTCTGCGTCGGCGTGAACGCACGGAAGTCGTGTTCGCCGAGGAGAAGCGCCGCGGCGGCGCGCAACGGCTCCTCGTCGAGCCGGTGCGCCACCCACCAGCTGCGCCGGCGCTCGAACGGCGAAGGCAGGCGCCGGTTGAAGATGCGGTAGCGGTAGCTGCGCGACCGTGCGGAGAAGCGCGCGCTGAAGTCGGGCGGCACGGGCTCGGCCGAGACGATGGACACCTCGTCGGGAAGCCGCGTGTTCAGCGCCTGCGCTGCGCGCTCGAGCGGCGGCCCGCCTTCGACGTCCACCGAGACGACATTCGCGAGGGCGTGCACGCCCGCGTCGGTGCGGCCGGCGACGGCGAGATCGCCGAACGATGCGTACGTCTCCGCGAGTGCCTCGCGGACGGCGGCCTCGACCGTCGGCAGCCCGGGCTGCGCCGCCCAACCGCGGAAGGGCGTGCCGTCGTACTCGATCGTTAGCTTCAGATGCACGTCAGGCACCCCTGACGATCTTTGTCAGGACTGCCTTATGTTCTGGATGCTTGCACATTGATTGATATACTCTAATCATGTCCGACGAGCACCAGTTCCTCCTCCAGCGCGTCCAGCCGGCAATGGTCGGGCTGATCGACGGCTCGCTGTCGACCCTGGCGCCGATCTTCGCGATCGCGCTCGCCTCGCACAATCCCCGCTACGCGTTCATCGCCGGCCTCGCGACCTCGCTCGGCGCCGCCGTGAGCATGGGCTTCTCGGAGGCCCTGTCCGACACGGGCGAGCTCACGGGCCGCGGCAGCCCCGTCGTGCGCGGTTCGATCACCGGCGGCGGAACGTTCCTCGGCGGGATCCTGCACACGCTTCCGTTCCTCATCCCGCACTACCACGCGGCGCTCTTCTCGGCGATCGGCGTCGTCGGCTTCGAGCTGATGGTGCTCGCATATCTGCGCTGGCGTTTCTTCGGCGACACGTTCGTCCGCGCGCTCGGCATCGTCACCTTCGCGGGCATCGTGATCGCGGCTCTCAGCGCGGGCCTCGGCTCGCTGCTCGGCAATCCGGGCGCGGGCTGAGAAGCAACCAGGTTTCAACCTGGTTGCAGTCGTCGAAACGCCCGAGCGGAGCAAACGGCCGCAACCTGCTTGAAAGCAGGTTGCAATGAAAATCAGACCCGCTCGACGTCGAGCGTCAGCCCGTCCACAGCGCGCACCCGCACACGGTCGCCCGGCGAGCCGCCACGCGCCCGCCAGAGCTCTCCGTTCACGCGCACCCAGCCGTCGTCCGTGACGTCGCCGATCATGCCGACGAGCGCCTCCGCACCGACCGCAGGCCGGCGCCGGTGTGACCAGCGCCACCAGAACCACGCCTCGCCGAACTCGATCGCGCCGCCGGTTGCAACCGCGACGAAGGTCCAGGGCTCGTCGAGGACGAAGACCGCGAGCAGGACGGCGACGACGAGAGCCATCGCCGCAGGCCGCTACGAGCGCGCGGCTGCCGGGTCGTAGTCGACGAGCTCGAGATACACCATCTCTGCTGCATCGCCGAGGCGCGTCCCGAGCTTCACGATGCGCGTGTAGCCGCCCGGACGGTCGGCCATGCGCGGGCCGACGTCCGAGAACAGCTGATGCACGACTTCCTGCGAGTGGAGCTCCGACAGCGCCTGCCGGCGCGCGTGCAGGTCACCGCGCCGGCCGAGGGTGATGATCTTCTCGGCGTACGGCTTCACGGCCTTGGCCTTCGCCTCGGTCGTGCGAATCCGGCCGTGCTCGATCAGCGAGCACGCGAGGTTCGCGTACAGCGCCCGGCGGTGCGCCGAGTCGCGGCCGAGCTTCTTGCCGGACATGCCATGGCGCATGGCGCTACTCGAGGCTCCCGCCGTTGTCGCCGCGGAGGTTGAGCCCGTGCTGCTGCAGGGTCTCCTTGACCTCCTCGATCGACTTCTTGCCGAAGTTCGGGATCGCGGCGAGCTCGTTCTCCGTCTTCATCACGAGGTCGCCGATCGTCTCGATGCCG
>JBGPLW010000005.1:0-20271 GCA_041486645.1 Gaiellaceae bacterium
GCGCCTCTCCCTCTCGCGGGCGCCGCACATCCGCGTCATCGGCGAGGCCGCCGACGGCGAGTCGGCCGTGGCGCTCGCAGAGCGCCGCCGCCCGAACGTCGTGATCATGGACGTCCGCATGCCCGGGATGGACGGGCTCGAGGCGACGAAGATCCTCACCGAGCGAGTGCCCGACAGCGCCGTCCTCATCTTCACGGCTTACAGCGAGCGCAGCCTCTTGAGCCGCGGCCTCGAGTCGGGTGCGAAGGGCTACATCCTCAAGGAGGCCCCGCACGCGACGCTGCTGCGCGCGATCGAGAAGGTCGCGGGCGGCGAGGGCTATGTCGACCCTGCGCTCATGCCCGCGTTCCTCATGGGCAAGGACAAGGACGACATGCTCACGGGGCGCGAGCGGGAGATCCTCCAGTTGCTCGCGGACGGCATGTCGAATGCCGACGTCGCGACGAAGCTCTTCATCAGCCAGGAAACGGTGAAGAGCCACGTGCGCCACATCCTCGCCAAGCTCGAGGCTGACACGCGCACGCATGCGGTGGCGATCGCGCTCCGCGAAGCAATCATCGACTGATGAGCGACGCGGAAGGCCGCGAGCTGACCGAACAGGTGCTCGGGGCGGAGCAGGACGAACGCCGTCGCATCGCGCTCTTCCTCCACGACGGGCCGGTGCAGTCGCTCTCCGGTGTCGCCCTCATGCTCGACGCGGTCTCCGACTTCATCGCGCGCGGCCAGAGCGAGCAGGCGCGCGAGATCCTCGAGAAGGCACTGGCGCGCACGCGCACGACGATCGGAGAGCTGCGCGACCTCTCGTTCAACCTCGAGCCGGTCGTCCTGCGCGACCACGGCTTCTCGATGGCGGTGCGCGCGCTCGCCGAGGACCGCGGCATCGAGCACGCGATGCGCGTCGAGCTCGACGTCGCAGCGGCGGAGACGCTCGGCGAGCGTTCGCAGGCCGCGCTGTACCAGATCGTGCGCGAGGCGCTCGAGGGTGCGATCCGCCGCGGCCCGCCGAGGACGTTCTCGGTCGCGATCGGGCCGGGCGACCCGCAGACGCTCGAGATGACGATCCGCGACGACGCGCCGAGCGAGCGACGGCGGCGGTCGATCGAGGTTCTCGAAGAACGCGCGCGCACGCTCGGCGCAGCGCTCCATGTGGAGCAAGACGACGACGGCACGACGATGCGGCTCGTGCTGCCGATCTACGCCGTCACGGAGTAAGCTCGGGCGCGCATGAGCTACCTCCTCTTCGTCTGGACGACGTCCGGCTACGAGCTGCGCGAGCGGGAGGGCGAGGTCCCCGCCGTCGGCACCGAGGTCGAGCAGGACGGCGAGACGCTGCGCGTCACGAAGGTCGCTCCGTCGCCGCTGCCGGGCGACAAGCGGCAGTGCGCGTATCTCGGCGCGGCCTGACCGCAAACGACTGCAAGAAGGAGGATCAGCAACCAGGTTTCAACCTGGTTGCAGTCGTCGGGATGCGCGATCGAAGTCGACGACCGCAACCTGCCTAAGAGCAGGTTGCAATGTCCTCCGCCGCCGCAAGCCCGAGCACGAGCGCCTGCGCGAGCCCGCTCGCGTAGCCGCCGAGGGCGACGCCGCCCGCGTCGACCCCCGCGGCGTAGACGCCGTCGACGCCTTCGACGCGCGCGCGTGTGTCGACGCGTAGGCCGCCGAGCGTGTGCGTGACGCCGGCGGCGACGTGCACGGCGACGCGCGAGCCCGCAAAGGTCTCGAACGGCAGCTCGGCCGGATCGAGCACGGTGCCGCCCGCCGCGCGCGCCGCGTCGACACGCTCGCGCGCATGGCCGAGCCCCTCGTCGTCGAGGACGAACCACGCGCGCCGGCCGATGCGCTGGGCGAGGTCGTTCTCCGACCACGAGACGCTCGCAGGCGTGATCTCGCGACCGTCCTCGGCGTACACGCGCGCCCAGCGGCCGTAGAGCTGCGAGAGCTGCACGAAGTCCTCCTCACGGATGCGCGCCGGCGGCGCGGGTAGCGCCCGCCCGTAGAACTCCCCCATCCCGCCGGTGACGCGCGCCCCGCGCACGGTCGCGTAGTCGAGCCCCGCGCCGTCGCTCCACGGGTTCGCGCGCAGCAGCAGTCCCTGCTCCGCCGCCAAGCGCACCGGGAACCCACCCGTCGCGAGCACGAGCGGCGGCTCGACCTCGTCGGGCAGCGGCGTCCCGAGCTCGACATCGCGCGCAAGGAGCTCCGTGAGCGCGCGCGGATCGAACCGCTTGCCCGTCGTGCGCGGATTCTCCGTGTCCTCCCACACCGGCTCGGCGCCGAGCGAGATGAGCCACGCGAGCGCGTCGTCGAGCCGCTCCCAGATCAGGCGTTGCAGCGCCTCGTCCCCGCCGGGGCATTCCGCGCGGAACTCGGCGAAGTCGCGGTGCCGCCAGATCACGCAACTGGAGACGAGCATCGAGCCTCCGGCGCGTGTCCCCTTCTCGAGCACGCGCGGCCGCAGCCCGAGCTCACGCGCCCGCGCGGCGCACGCGAGCCCGGCCATGCCGCCGCCCGCGACGATCACTTAGCTCAAGGAGAACGTCGGTTTGTGCTCGACGTACTCGATGCGAACGCTCTCGGGCCCCCACAGGAAGACGGCATACGTGTTCGGCGCGTCGACGACGTCGTCGATCTCCACGCCGAGGTCGTTCGCGGCGGCGATTTGCTCGTCCGCCGACTCGACGAGGACGGCGAGGTGGTTGAGGAGCGGCCGGTCGGGCACGCCGGGCTCGCCGGGGTGGAACTCCACCCACGCTCCACCTGCCTCCACGCGCGGCGTGGTGGACGCACCGTGCGCAGCAGGCGCGAATCCGAGTGAGACGTACTCGCCTGCGATCTCCTCCGGGCTCTGCGAGAAGAGCGCGACGTGGTCGAGGTCGTACTCGACGTCGGTCTCCGCCTCGACGAGCCCGAAGCGCACGCCCTCGTTGCCGACGTCGAAGTAGGCCTCCCCGTCGCGCGGGCGCTCGAGCTCGAGGCCTGCCGGGAGTGCGCGAAGCGCGGCCTCGAGGTTCGACACGCGGAACGCGACGTGTTTCAGCGCGCCGCGGTCGCGCGGTCCCGCGGCGTCGAATAGCGTGATCTTGCCGCGGCGCGCGTTCGAGCCGAGCAGCGTGAAGCGCTCGGTACGTTCGATGACGTGCATCCCGAGATGGGACGTGGCGAACTCCGCGACGGCGTCGCGGTCCGCGAGCCAGTAGGCGACGTGGTCGAGCTTGTCCGGCTTCATGTCCTCGACGTTACCCGGAGGCTCACAGGCTATGCCGAGCTATGAGCCGCGGAGATTACGCCTGGTCGAGCGGCGTGTTCTGGACGTTGTGCTCGGTCGCGTACGCGTCCGTCAGCTCGTTCACGACGTCCATGCCGTCGCTGTAGGCGTAGTTGATCCTCACGAACGGGGCCCACTTGTCGGGCAGCGCGTCCTCCGGGAAGATCGCCTCGACGGGGCACTCGGGCTCGCAGGCGCCGCAGTCGATGCACTCCTCCGGGTCGATCACGAGGATGCGGTTCGCCTCGTGGATGCAATCGACCGGGCAGACGTCCACGCAGGAGAGGTCTTTGATGTCGATGCAGGGTTCGGCGATGATGTACGTCACGCGCCCAACCCTACCCAACGACTCAGGGGGACGGCGTCAGCTCCTCGACGAGCTCGCGGGCCCGCTCGACAAGTGCAGATTTCACAATCACCTGGTCGAAGCCGGCGGCGTGCGCAGCCTTGAGGCCGGCGGTGTCGGTGTGATTCGTGTAGCCGAGGAGCGGGATGTCGAGGTACATGTCGGCGACCTCGACGGCGTCGATGCGCGAGATGTCGGCGATCACGAGATCGGGAGGGTCGGTGTGGTCGACCGTGATGAAGTGGTGCTCCGGCAGCAGAGCCTCGAGCTTGCCCCGGAAGAAGAGGTCGACCCCACACAGCAGGATCGTTGCCACGCCGCGAACCTTAGAGCCCATGGCTGACGCGTACAAGGCAGGGCTCGAGCACATCCGGGCCGGGCGCTTCTTCGAGGCGCACGAGGATCTCGAGGCCGAGTGGCGCGTGGCCGCCGCCGAGGAGCGCGATTTCTACCAGGGGCTCGTCCACGTCGCCGTCGCCTGGTACCAGGCAGGGCGCGGGCGGCCGGTCGCAACCGCAAGCCAGCTCGAGAAGGCGGCGCGCCGCCTCGCGGCGTTCAGCCCGACCCATCGCGGCGTCGACGTCGCCTCCATCCTCGCGCAGGTCGAGCACGCGAGAGCGCGCGTCGCCGCCGGCTCGTTGGAGCTGGACGCCCCGCAGCTCTAGGCGCCTGCAGCCGCGCGCGCGAGCAGCACCATCACGTCCGCGGCAGCCGCGTCGTCGAGCTGCTCCCCACGCACGAGGGAACGCCACGTCTCGAACTGGATTGCGTGACCGACCGCAGCGCGTACAAGCGCGCGCCGGCGCCCCCGCGCCGTCCAACCCCGGTCGAGCACCGCCCGAACGTTCTCCCAGTACTGCACGACCGGGGACGCGACCTCCTGCAGCACGGGGAGCTCCGGCAGGTCGCGGCGCACGTTGGCGGTCAGCTGCTCGGTTCTCCGAAAGAACGCGTAGATGTCGTGGAGGGCCACGCGCAACCGCTCCTCCGGATCGTCGACGCCCGCCCATGCCGAAGGCTCCGGGCGCGGGTGCGCCGCCCACGAGTGGCTCGTGCACGCCTGGAAGAGCGACCGCTCGTCCGGGAAGTGGCGATAGACGGTGAGGCGCTGCACACCGGCTCGTTCGGCGATCGCGCTGATCGTCGTTCGAGCCGGCCCGACCGACGCGTGGAGCTCGAAGGCTGCCTCGACGATCCGCCGCCGCGTCGCGGCCTGGCTCTCGGCCCGCTCCTTGAGCTCGTACTTCCTCGTCATCGCTTGACACCCGAGAGCGAGCGCATTAGCTTCCAGATTACAGTAAACAGATGTGTTTATCCAAATAGGAGGGCACCGTGTCCACCAAGCTCGACAGACTCACGATTCCGGCGGACGGCAGCGAGAGCGTCGACATCGGCGGGCTCGGCATCGTCTGGAAGATCGAGGGCGCCGAGACCGCCGAGCGCTTCTCCGTCGTCCACCATCCCCTCGCGCCGCGGGCGCTTGCTGCGCCGCTTCACCGGCACACGAGGGAAGACGAGTACTCGTACGTTCTCGAGGGGCAGCTCGGCGCGCTGCTCGGCGACGAGGTCGTGACCGCGGGGCCCGGCACGTGGGTGTTCAAGCCGCGCAACCAGTGGCACACGTTCTGGAACGCGAGCGATGCGCCCCTGGAGATCATCGAGATCATCTCGCCGGCGGGCTTCGAGAACTTCTTCCGCGAGCTGGCCGAGGTCTACGCCACCGACGCCGAGCCGGATCTCTCCCGCTTCGCCGACCTCTGCGCCCGCTACGCGCTCGACATGGACCCCGAGAGCGTTCCCGGCCTCTGCGAGCGCTTCGACGTCAGGCATCCGCTGGCGTAGCCCGGGTCGGCACCTCTAGCATCGAACGATGGAGAGCACCGTGCTCGGCCGCGGTTCCTTCGCCGTTCTCGGGCGCTTCGCGCACGGCCCCGGCGAGCACCACGATCCCGCCGAGGAGGGCTTCTCGTCGTCGAACGTGATCTTCACCACCGACGGGCGGTGGCGCTTCCACGGGCACGACGGCTGGGTCGACGTCGACCGCGACACGGTCGTGCTCGGACATGCGGGCGACTCGTACCGGTGTGCGCACGCGTCGGCGTTCCCCGACGACCGCACGCTCTACCTGACGCTCGACGACGGCGCCCTGCGCGAGCTGCTCGACGGGCATCCCGACGCCGCTCTCCTCGACGAGCCGCTGCCGGCGAAGCGAAGCGTCCCAATCGACACGCGGCTCGCCTCGCGAATGCGGGAGCTCGCAACGAGTGAGGACGAGTCGACGCTCAGGCTCGACTGTCTCGTGCTCGAACTGCTGCTCGACCTGCGGGAGCGAGCGCCTCGCCTCCGCCCCGCGCGCCGGCACGCCGACGCGATCGAGGACGCGCGCCGTTTCCTCGACGAGCAGTTCACCGAGCCGATCGATCTCGCGCTGCTTGCCGGGCGCGCCCATGTGAGCCCGTTCCACTTTCACCGCCTGTTCCGCGAGCAGGTCGGCGTGCCGCCGCACCGCTACCTCGTCGAGCGCCGCCTCGTGCGGGCCGCCGAGCTCCTGCGGAGCGGGCTGACGGCGGCCGAGGCCGGCACGGCAGCCGGCTACGCGAGCCCGAGCCACTTCGCGGCCGCGTTCCGCCGGCGCTTCGGCGTCGCGCCGAGCAAGTTCGCGTAAGAACACAGCAAGAAGTCGATGGCGCAGCGCGTCGCGCGGCGGCGACGATCGGTCCATGTACCGGCGTCTACTGCGGCGACGAGAGTTCAGGCTGCTCTGGGGCGGGGCGACGGTCTCCCTGCTCGGCGACGCGCTCACGTTCACGGCGCTCGTCTGGCTCGTCTACGGCCTGACCGGATCGGCGGCGCACGTCGGCTACCTCGTCGCCGTCGCCACCGCGCCGGTCGTCGTCGGCGGGCCGCTCGCGGGCCTCGCGCTCGACCGCTTCGACCGGCGGCTCTTGCTCATCGGCGACAACGTCGTGCGCGGCATCGCGGTCGGCGTCGTCCCGCTGCTCGCGGCAGTCGGCGCATTGCACACATGGGAGCTGTACGCCGTCGCCGCCCTGCACGGCCTGCTGAAGATGATCCCGCTCGCCGGCGTGCCGTCGCTCATTCCCGAGCTCGTCGAGGACGACGAGCTCGAGGCTGCGAACGGGCTCGAGTCCGTGTCGTTCGCGCTCGCCGCGGTCGTCGGGCCTGCCGCCGCGGGCGGGCTCGTCGCGGCCGTCGGCGCGGCGAACGTGCTGATCCTCGACGCGGCGAGCTACGCGTTCTTCGCGCTCACGCTCTTCCTCCTGCCGCCGCTCGGACGGGCGGCGGCGAGCGGCGTCGCCGGCCGCACGCTCCGCGACGCGCTCCGCTTCGTGCTGAGCGCGCCGATCCTGCTCGCGACGACGGCGATGTTCATGCTCGTGAACGTCGGCGAGGGCGCGGTAGAGGTCGTGCTGCCGGTCTACGCGCGCACGATCCTCCACGGCGGCGCCGGCACCTACGGCGTGCTCGCGAGCGTCGCGGGATGCGCGCTGCTGCTCGGCTCGCTCGCGGCCGGCGCCTCGGCCGGCCGGCTCCCCCTCGGCATTGCGATCGGCGTCGCGGAGCTCATCGCTGCCGCGCTCCTACTCCCCCTCGCGCTCGAGCCGGGCTTCCCGCTCGCGCTCGTCGTGCTCGCAGGCGAGTCGCTCTTCCTCGGGACGCTCACCGTCTGGGCGCAGACGATCCGCATGCGAGTGCTGCCGGCGGATCTGCGCGGGCGCGTCTTCGCGCTGCTCCGCACCTCGATGCAGGCGACGCCCCCGGCAGGCGCGCTGATCGCTGCGCCGCTGCTCGGCGCGGGCGGCGTCTCACTCGCGGTCGTCGTCGCAGCCGCGGTGATCGGCGCGCCGGCACTTGCGGCGCTCGCGTCCGGCGTTCTCGTTCAGGCCGATCGCGGCAGCGTCCAGAAGTCGAGCAGCTCTGCCTCGTCACCGACGCGCACGCGCCCGGGCTCGACGACATAGCAGTCGAGCGCGGTGACGCCGTCGAGCTCGAAGTAGATCTTCTGGAGCACGCCGATGTCCTGCTCGAGCGAGTCGGGATCGAACGTCGTCATCACGCACCTGCCGCGGACCTGACGGACGCCGACGACGGCTTCGCCGAGGCGGAGCGCAAGGCCGACCCACTTCCGCTCGGCGAGCCCTTCGACGCCGTCGAGGTAGACGTTCGCGCGGAAGCGCCTGCCGTCGACGCCGACCGCAGCGACACCCCCGTCGGTCGCGACCGACAGCGGCAGGACGTCGAAGCGTTCCGGCCCCGTGCCGTCGTAGTAGACGAGCTCGGCGTCTGCCTGCGTGACCGCGCGCACGGCCGCGAGCGCCGCCGGCTCGTCCCAGCGCACGCCGTCGATCGTCGGCATGCCGTCGGCGTCGAGGCCGCCCTGGAGCCCGAGCAGCTTCGAGTGCGTGCGCGCCGTGAAGACGCGCCCGCTCGAGCGGCGCGCGTGCACGAGACGGTCACCCTCGATTCCTTCGGCTGTGATCAGCGTCTCGGCGAGCGACTCGCCGCGCAGGGACTTGACCGGATACCGCCAGAGCTCGGCGACGCGCACGACCGCCTCAACGCGCAACCGTGCCGATGCATTCCCCGCAACCAGGTTTCAACCTGGTTGCAGTCGTTGGAACGACTGCAACCTGACTGAAGTCAGGTTGCTGCTCAGGGGGATGTCAGCCCTACCGCTTCCAGCGCGCGGTTCAACGCCACGTGCAACCACCAGTCGCGGTGGAAGAAGAGCAGCAGCCCGAGCGCGATGAGTGTCAGCCCGCTCACGACCTGGATCACTTGGTAGCGGTCGCGCAACCAGCGGAACGCCGACATCGCGCGTGCGAACGCGACCCCCGCGACGAGGAAGGCGAGGCCGAGACCGAGCGCGTACGCCGCGAGGAGCGCCGCGCCTTTCAGCGCCGTGCCCGTGTCGCTCGCCAGCACGAGCACCGCCGCGAGCACCGTGCCGATGCACGGCGCCGCGCAGACCGCGAACGCGCCGCCGAGGAGCGCGCCGGAGCCGCGGCGGCGCGCACCGGCAAGGAGGCCCGGCACGAGAATCCGCTCCGGCACCGGCAGGAGGCCGACGAAGGCGAGCCCGAGCACGACGAGCACGAAGCCCGCGATCTCGGTCTGCGCGTTCGCCGACACCGCGTTCCCGATCGCCGCCGCACCCGCGCCGAGCACGACGAAGACGACGGTGAACCCCAGGATGAACGGCACGCTCGAGACGACGACGCGGCGCGCCGTGCCGCGCTCACCGAGGCGCCCCGCCTCGACGCTCGAGAGCGCAGAGAGGTAGCCGGGGACGAGCGGAAGCACGCACGGCGTGATCACCGACGCGAATCCCGCGAGAAACGCGATCGGGAGCCGTAGGCCCATCAGTCCAATCGTGCCAGCAACTCGTCGAGCTGCCGCTCGGTCTCGTCGTCGAGCCCCGACGCCGGCGGCGGCTCGTCCGGGCCGCGGGCGCGGCTCCAGCGCCATACGCCGAACGCAACCGCGAGCGCTCCTGCGATCACGCCGCCGAGCGGCAGCCACCACGCGAGCAGGTCGAAGCCCTTGCGGGGCGGCGCCGCGAGGATTCCCGCACCGAAGTTCCGCACGAGATCCGCCTTGATCTGCGATGCCGTCGCGCACGCGTCGATGCGGTGCTGGATGAAGATCTCGATACGGCGCGCGGCGGCCGAGTCGGACTGGTCGAGCGTCGTGTGGCAGGTCGGGCACATGATCTCGCCCTCGAGCGCATTGAGCGAGGTGCGCGGACTGACACATGCGGCTGCGGGCCCCGCGAGCACGAGCGCCGCGACGAGCACGGCGGCACCGCGCAGGATCACGAGCCGAGCGCCGCCTTGACCCCGCGGAGGAACGCGTCCTTCTGGTGGGCGACCGTGCCCTTGATGTGCTCACCGACGAGGCGACCGCGACGGTCGATGAAGTACGTCTCCGGCACGGCACTCACGCCGTACTTGTCGGCGATCATGCCGGAGCCGTCCTGCACCGTCGGATACGTGATGTCGTGGTGCGAGAGAAAGCGGCGCGCGTCGCCCGTCACGTCGTGGTAGTCGACGCCGATGAAGACGACGCCTTGCCCCTTGTACTGACGCCACGCCTGCTCGAGCGTCTTCGCCTCTCCCTTGCACGGCTCGCACCACGAGGCCCAGAAGTTCAGCACGACGGGCTTGCCGCGCAGCGAGGCGAGATTGAACGTCCCGCCCGTGTCGACGCGCTTCGACGAGAACACCGGCGCCGGCCCGCCGAGCTTCGGCGGCTTCGACTGGTGCGTCAGCCGCCACACCAGGAGCCCGAGCAGGCCGGCCACCGCAGCCAACGCGACGACCTGACCGGTGAGCTTGATGGTGCGCATCACGCGGAGACGATGTAGACGGGCGTGCCGACGTCGACATGCTCGAACAACCACTCGGCCTGCGGAATGTGCATGCGGATGCAGCCGTGCGAGAGCGAGTAGCCGATCGAGCCGTCTTGGGGCGTGCCGTGGATGCCGACGCCTGGGGCGCTCAGTCCCATCCAGCGGGTGCCGAGCGGGTTGCCGGGGCCCGGCGGCACGGGCTTCTCGCCCTTCGCCCACGGCGACGCCGGCGGATACCACCACGGGTTCTTCCACTTGACGACGATGCGGAACTTGCCGAGCGGCGTCGGATAGACGGCCTGCCCCGTCGCGACGCCGAACTGCCGGACGACGTGCTCGCCGTTGTAGAGCGTGAGCCGGTTCGAGCCGCGCCGGATCACGATCACCGGCCCGATGGTCTTCTCTGTCACGGGTGCCTCGCGGAACATCGACTGCACCCTGATCGGCGCACGCGTCCCATGCACGAGCTCGTCGGTCAGGTCGCGCGTCGTCAGCGACTGGTTGATCGTGCGGCCGGCTTCCGACTTCGTGACATAGGGCTTGAGCGTGCGAAGGAGCAGGCGCGAGGACACCGGCTTGCGATCGAACCGCGTCGCGAGCTTTGCGACGAAGCTGCGCACGAGGTCGGCGTTCACGCTCGCGCGGAGACCCAGCGTCGTGTTCGGCTCGACGGTGAGAGCGCGCGCGATCGCGGAGTCGATCGGCACGGAGAGCGCGAAGAGGCTCGGCACGACCTGCACCGTCGTCGTCTCGACGCGAAGCGTGAGCGAGCGGCCGAAGGAGTCGAGGACGGCCTGCGCAGCGGTGTCCGCATCGAGCCCGCCGATGGCGACGCCGCCGAGCGTCACGCCCAGCGGCACGAGCGTCGGCGCGGTGGTCGTCGTCGTGGTCGGCGGCGGGTCGTCGGCGAGCACCGCGGAGGCGAGGACCCCGGCGGCGAGCAGCACGATGAGAAAGGAGACGAGGCGCTTCATGCTCTTGAGCGGAGACCCGGCGGAACGATCCGTGGATCGTTCGTGATGATACCGTCGATACCGGTTTCGACCAGGGAAATTGCGAGCGCAGGCTCGTCGACCGTCCAGGCGTAGACGGCGATGCCGAGCCGGTGGCAGACCTCGACGGCGCGCGGCGACACGACGGCCGCGTTCAGCGTTGCGGCTCGGGCGCCGGTCGCACGCAGCCAGCGTGGGAGCCGCGCCGGGACAAGCGTGCGCAGGACGGCGAGCGACGGGCGCACGAAGGGCTCGAGCAGCCGGCGGTCGGAGACGCCGTGCCTGTCCTCCGGATAGGTCAGCGACCGCGGCAACGCGGGCTCGAGTGCGGCGAACGCGCGCAGGATCTCGAGCGAGAACGAGCTGACGAAGCTCCTGTCGAGCAGCCTGTGCCGGCGGAGCGCCGCGACGACGCCCGGCTCGAGGCCTCTGAGCTTCACGTCCAGCAGGACGGCGACGCCGAGTGCCGCCGCGAGTGCCAGGCCGTCGTCGAGCGGCGGCGCGTCGGCCGGCACTTCGGGCCCGTGCGCGAGCACGAGCTCCCCGCTCACGCCGGGGACGACGTCGAGCTCGACGACGTCGACCGCGTGTGCAACGGCTGCCTCGATCGCCTCGAGACTGTTCTCGGGCGCGAGAGCGGCGGCGCCGCGGTGTCCGACGCGAACGACGTCGCGGTCGCCGCGCAGCAGCTCCATCAAGCCGTCCGGCGGATGACGACGACGGCGAGGTCGTCGCTCAGCTCACCGCCGGAGTACTCGCGCGCGTCCTCGGTGACCGCGTTCGCGAGCTCGCGCGGCGGCAGCTCGCGCTGAGCGACAAGCAACGCGTCGAGGCGCTCGGTCCCGTAGAGCTCGCCGCGGCGCCGCGACTCGACCACGCCGTCGGTGTAGAGCACGATCGTCGAGCCGACCGGGAAGTCGGCGCGCACCTCGGTGTAGGTCTGCTTCGCGTCGATGCCGAGGACGAGCCCGGCAGCCTCGAGCCCGCTGACCGTGCCGTCGGCGAGGACGAGCCGGGGAGGCGGATGCCCGGCGCTCGCGCACGCCACCTCACCGCGTGCGGGATCGACCGCGAGATACGCCATCGTGATGAACTTACCCGTCGCGATCTCGTCGACCACGACGTCGTTCGCGTGGGCGAGGAAGTCGCCCGGCTCCGGATGCTCGCGGGCGAGCGAGCGGAAGACGAACTTCGCCATCGCCATGTCGGCGGTGGCCTCGACACCGTGGCCGGTGACGTCGCCGAGCACGACTGCGAGCCGGCCGTCGTCGAGCTGCAAGAAGTCGTAGATGTCGCCGCCGACGTCGACGCGCGCCGACGACTCGTAGACCTCGCCCACGTCGAGCCCCGGTACGTTGGGCGGCTCGCGAGGCAGCAGCGAACGCTGCATCGTGTCGGCGAACTCCTTCTGCTGTTGGTACAGGCGCGCGTTGTCGACCGCGAGCGCGGCCTGGCCCGCGATTGCGAGCCCCGCCTCGACCGTGTCCTCGCCGATCGGGCTCCCAGGCCGGAACGAGAAGATCGTAAGAGCGGCGATCGTCTCGGCCGGCGTCGCGACGGGAACGACGGCCGCCGTCCAGCCCTTCGCGAGGAACGGCTCGAGCACGCTGTGGCCGCGTTGAAGCCGGTACGGCGTCGCGTCGCGGAAGAGCCGCTGCACCGCCGCAGCGCCGAACGGCTCGGCGCGGAAGAGAATGGCGCGCGCCGCAGCCGCGAGCTGGGTGTCTTTGACGTGGATCGACCGCGGCGTGAGAAACTCGCGCCGGTCGTCCGGCATCGAGATCAAGGCGGCGTCGACGTCGAGCACGTCGACGACCGTCGTCGCGAGGGCCTCGAGCGTCTTCTCGAGCGAAAGCTCCTGCGCGAACGAGCGTGAGATCTCGTAGAGCGCACGCAGGCGACGAGCCGCGTCGCGCTCCGACGCGAGCGCCGCCTCGCGCTGACTGCTCGATTCGGTCGCACGTTCATGCAGCTGTGCGTTCTGCACTGCAACGGCGAGCTGGCCCGCGAGGGCGGCAAGCATCGCAATTTCGTTTTCGGCAGGCAGGTGGCCGCGCTCTGGATAGACCGCAAGGAGGCCGACGATGTCGTCGCGCACGAGCAGCGGGGCGGCGAGCGCGGCTTCGATGTCCGACTCGCGTACCGACTCGCGCACGTCGCCCAGCCGATGGTCGGTCGAAGCATCCGCGACGATCACGACCGCGTGGCTGCGTGCAGGTCCGAGCGCGACTTCGAGCAGGCGCTCCGCGACGCGGGCGTGCGGACCGGCGAGACCGTGCCCTGCGGCCGCGACGAGCCTGTCCTCCTCGGCGAGCAGGTAGAGAGCCACTCGCTCGATGCCGAAGAGCGCCGCGACGCGCTCGACGGAGGTCTCGAGCGTGTGCGCAAGCGACAGCTCCGCCGTCGCCTGCCCGACGACGGCGAGCAGCGCGCGCGTGCGGTCGAGCTCGAGCTCGAGGAGACGGTTCCGGGCACCGGCGCGGAGCGCCTGCGCAGCGCGGACGCCGAAGGTCGTGAGCCGTGCGAGCTGCTCCGCATCCGGTTCGTCGCCGGCTGCGAAAAGGAGCTGCAGCAGTCCCACGGGCGGCTGGCCCAGCGGCAGCGCGGTCGAGATCGCGCATCCGTCCGGCAGCTGCCCGGCCGCCACCGCACGCACCGGCCCCGGCTCGTCGAGCGCCGCCTGCGCGAGCTCCCGCGCCTCCTCCAGGTCCCCGTCTGCGTCGATCCCGTACGCGCCTGCGAGCCGGAACCCGGAATCGCCGTACTCCCAGATCAGGCCGACGGGCGCACCGACGACGTTCGCGGCGACGCGGGCGAGCTCACCTGCGGTGTCGCCGGCGCCGAGCGCTGCGGCGAGCGCCTCGCCCGCGAGCTCGAGCGCCGGATGCGCGAGCGCCACCGCCGGGTCGTTCAGCGCGAACGCTCGCAGCACGAGCGCAACCTGTCCCGCTGCGAGTTCCGCCGCAAGCCGCTCGGCCTCGCCGAACGGCCGGCCCGCGCGATAGAGCTCGACCGATGCCAGCGTGCCGGCGGTGCGCACGGGAATGAGCAGCAGCGCCTGCGCGGCGGCGCGGGCGGCGGCACGGCGGACGGCGGCCGGCGCAGTCGCAAGCTCGACGGTCGGCTCCTCCGGCAACTCGCTCGCGGGCAGCTGCGTGCCCTCGAGCTCCGCGGCGAGCGCGGCGGGCCCGGCGAGCGCGACAGCCTCGAGCACGTCCCCGGAGGCGCAGCGGACGAGGGCGAGGTCGGCACCGGCGGCGATCATCGCCGCCTCCGCGAGGTCCGCGAGAGCCGCGCCGAGCGTCTCACGCCCGGCCGCGACCCCGGACGCCCGGGCGAGCGCCGTCAGCGCCTCCAGCGAGACGTGCCCGGGCCGTTGATCCACCTCGGCGACCACCCCAGGGGAAGTATCGCGCGCTCTAGACTCTGGCCGTGGCGACGCCAGTGCCCGATCCTCGCGACGCCCCTGCCGAGACGCCGGACGACGCTCCGGTCGACCCGGCCGCGATCGAGCTCCGCTACCGCTACCACCGCGCGCGCCGCCAGGCCCGCGTCCGCGCGCGGCAGGAGAGCCGCCTCGCGCACTACCGCTTCTACATCGTGATGGCCGTCCTGCTGGCGCTCGCCGTCGCGTTCCTCATCGGCAGCTGGCACGAGATCCAGCGGCTCTTCGGCCTCTAGCCTCAGTCTTTGCCCATACTTCCCACCATGCAGACGCCCGAGCCGATGGTGCCGCCACGCTCTTCGGATCCCCTCGGGGGCAGGACGGCGCCTCGTACCGCGGCGCCCGGCTATTGGGGCGAGCGGCTGGCGTGGATCGCCGGGCTCGTGCTCGCGATCTCGGCGTT
Organism: Gaiellaceae bacterium; assembly: GCA_041486645.1. Lineage (GTDB taxonomy): Bacteria > Actinomycetota > Thermoleophilia > Gaiellales > Gaiellaceae > Palsa-739. The sequence goes on from JBGPLW010000005.1 coordinate 14,828, forward strand.
CACGGACTGGTACGCGGGCAGCCAGGCCGACGGCCTGACGCTCTCCGTGACCGGGTGGCACACGGGGGCGCTCGGCAAGCTCGTCTTCTTCGCCGGCCTCGCGACGCTCATTCTCGAGGCGCTGCGCGAAGCGGGCATCGAGCTCCCGGCGACGGTGCCGGAGAGCCTCGTCCTGATCGCGCTCGGATCGCTCGCGACGATCTTCGTGTTGATCCGACTGATCTCGATCCCCGACACGTTCTTCGCGACGGCCGGCCGCGGCATCGGGATCTTCATCTCGCTCATCGCCGCAATCGCATTGATCGCCGCCGGGCTACTGCGAGCAGCAGAAGAGCTGTAGCGACACCGAGGGCTGCTCCGCCGACGACGTCGAGCGGGAAGTGCACGCCGACGTAGAGGCGCGAGTACGCGATCGCCGCGGCGAGGACGAAGAAGACGGGCGCCGCGCGCGGGCTGAGGTACGAGAGCACCGTCGCGCCGGCGAACGCGGTCGCACTGTGACCGGACGGAAACGAGTGGCTGTGCGGAATCGTCACGAGCGGATCCGGCTCCGTCGGCCGGTGCTCTCCGACGGCGGCCTTCAGGAGCCCGGCGAGCCCGTCGGCGGCGAGGACGGCGAGCGCGACGAGGACGAACGGAAGCGCACGACGCCAGACGAGCGCGACGGCGAGGCCGAGCGCGAGCCACACAAGCCCGTCCGTGCCGATCCGCGTCAGCCAGACGAAGACCTCGTCGAGCGGGTGCCAGCGGTGGTGGACGATCCACCGCTCGAGATGCCGGTCCCAGCTCGTCAGACGGGGGCGATCTGTTTCGTCTGCTCGATCAGCTGGTGCAGATCGAACGGCTTGCCGACGAACGCCTGCGCGCCGACCGACGCAGCCTGTCGTTGCGCCTCCTCGTCCACCTGCCCGCTGAACATGACGACGGGGATCGCGCCTGCGCCGTACTGCTCCTGGATCCGCCGCAGCATCTCCCAGCCATCGACCTGCGGCATCATCACATCGAGGAGCACAAGGTCGGGCCTAGCCTCCTCGATCGCTTCGAGACCTTCGGTCGCGCTGCCCGCTTCCCGGACGGTGTAGCCCTCGAACTCGAGGTTCACCCGGACGAGCTCGCGCACCTTGTCGTCGTCGTCGACGAGCAGGACGAGCGGGCCGGAGCGGGGACGCCCGCCGGGGCCGGAGCGGTCGAGGAACGACTCGAGGTCGGAGCGCCGGTACCGCCGGTGGCCGCCCGGCGTGTAGAAGGCCGGCACGCGGCCGTTGTCAGACCATTTGCGAATCGTGCTCTGGGCGACTCCGAGGAACCGCGCGGCCTGCCCGAGGGTGAGCCACTCGGTCTCGTCTCTGTTCGTCATCGGCGGGAATCTCCCCAAAGCTTCCGATTTGTACACCACGGCCGGTCACGGCACGATCGTTTTCGTGGTTGTAACCGTCAAATTGGGCTTCGGGTTGTCCTGGAGGGCCATGCCGACGGCGACCCCCACGGCGAAGAGGACAGCGGCCAGGACGAGGCCGGCGAGCCACAGCGGCAGCCGGGCGCGGCGGCGGCGCCTCCGCTCCCCCGGGACGATCACGAGAGGTAGTCGACGGCGCCGCGCTGGTAGCCGTGGAAGGCGGCGGCGAGGACGAGGGCGAGGTCACGCGGCCAGCCCCTCGACGGCGCGCGCGTCTCGACGGCGTCGCGCGCCCAGCGCTCGGCGTCACGGTAGGCGTCGGCGAGCTCGGCGAGGGTGTACGTCTGCCCGACGTTCTTGCGGAGCTCTTCGGTGACGACCTCGATCTGCTGGAGCAGGCGCTCGTAGCGCGCGCTGTCGCTGCGCTCGGCCTCGAGCCGGCGGGCGGCTTCATCCCACTCGTGGCGGACGAGCGTCGTCAGCTCGGCGGACATCGGGGCGGGATGCTAGCCGTGCTACGCGGGCTCGGTGCAGCAGTGGTCCGGCCAGAGCGGGTCGAGCTCGGCGACGATGCGCTCGCCGAGCTCGTAGCCGGGGTTCGCAAGCGCGAAGGCGGCGTGCGCGTGGAGGCACTTGAGCGAGCCCGAGCGGCCGGTGCCGCCGACGCCGAGGTCGAGCGAGGCGCCGCCGTCGGGGCCGGTCTCGTCGCCGGCGAGCGCGTGCCGGATCATCCGCTGCTCGTCGTCGGCGCGGGCGCGGCTCGCGGCGAGCCGCGGGTCGCCGGCGGCGGCGCGCGTCCAGCGCTCGACGCCACCTGCCGCTTCGAGGCGCGAGATCGCAGCGACGAGGTGGCGGCAGGTCACGTAGTACGTCGTCGGGAACGGCTCGCCGTCGGGGTCGTACGGGCTCTGCTCAGTGACCGCCGGACGACCGAACGGGCAGCGCACGGCGACGCGGCGGAACGCGCGCGGCTCGCGTCCGATCTGGAGGGCGACGAGCGCACGGTCGGCGTCAGCGTCCACGGTGGGCCATCATGCTGGCCCGCTCGCGCTTCCGCCACTGATTGATGCCCTTCACGATGAAGACGTCTGGGCGAGAAGCCATGCAGGTCGACATCCCGTTGGTGCGAGGATCTGCAAATGCGACGCGGGTTGCTGTCCCTGATGCTGGTTGCGTTCGCTGCAGTCGGTGTGGTCGCGAGGAGCGGCAGCGGTGTCATGCCCGCGGCAGGTGCGGCGCCACGGCACTTCGATGCCGAAGAAGCCAGGCCGCGGCCAGTCTGGGAGCGCACTCCGGGCGTGGACGCGACGTTCCTGCGCGACAGCTATCCGCCGGGTTCAACGGCGACGCTGGTGCTTTGGCACTACGAGAAGACGTTCTCGGTTCGGTTCTTCCGCGCCGGGCGGGAGACGGGCGTGCCGGTGATGCGGTCGAACACCTGGATGCAAGGCACGCCGGTATCGCGACTGCTGCGCTTAGGCCCGACCGTAGCTCACACCCCGGTGTCTCTGACAATCGGCGACTGGCCGAGCGGTATTTACTTCGCCCGCCTGTCTGCGCCGGGTCGCATTGGCTTCGCGCCATTTGTCGTGCGACCGCGCGTGCTCGGCGAGCATCCCGTCGCTGTCGTCGTGCCGACCTATACGTGGCAGGCCTACAACTTCCGTGACGACAATCACGACGGCGCGGGTGACACCTGGTACGCGGACTGGAAGACGACCTCGATCAAGCTCATCCGCCCGTTCCTGGCTCGTGGTGTCCCGCCGCACTTCAGGAGCTACGACTACCCGTTCCTCAAGTGGCTCCACCGAACGGGTAAGCAGGTTGACTTTCTCTCCGACAGCGACCTCGACATGGCACCCGATGCTGCCACGCTCGCACGCGCCTACAGGCTGATCGTCTTTTCGAGCCATAACGAGTATGCCACCGCGCGCGGTTACAACCTCGTCGAGCGCTATCGCGACCGCGGCGGCCACCTGATGTTCCTTTCGGCAAACAACTTCTTCTGGAAGGTCGTGCGCCACGGCGACACGCTCACGAAGGTCGCGCGTTGGCGCGATCTCGGCCGCCCGGAAGCAGCGCTCGTCGGCGTCGAGTTCATCTCGAACGACCGCGGCTCCCACCAGGGTCAGTACACGGTACGGAACATCTCGAGTGCGAAGTGGCTGTTCAGCGGCACCGGGCTCAGCGTCGGCTCGCAGTTCGGGTGGGGCGGCATCGAGATCGACCACATCGCTCCGAGTTCGCCACCCGGTATCACCGCCGTCGCGGACATCCGCGACTTGATGGGGCCCGGCAAGACCTCGCAGATGACCTACTACGAGACACCTGCCGGCGCAAAGGTCTTCGCCGCCGGAGCCTTCACGCTTACGGGCAGCGACCCGCTCTCCTGCCGGATCCTCCAGCACCTCTGGAACAAGCTCGCGGCCGCGCCCAGCGGCGGCACCTGCGCCCGTTGGCGCCCTGGAGAGCCTGCGACACCCTGCGGACAGCTGTCGCCGGCGATGACGTTGGGCAGCTCGACGTCGTCGAGGCAGTGCGCGGGCCGGTAGGCGGTAGGACCGCGGAGATTGGACTAGCATCGGCGGCAGACCATGTTTAGGGTCGTGCTGTCACTCGTCACGGCGGCGCTATTCATCGGAGATGGGAGCGCATCCCGGGTCGCCGGTCCCGCCGCGCGAACCACTGTGACCGCGACTGGGTCGAGCGCGCCCGCGCCGCGTCCCGCCCCTCTCGGGATCGGCAAGCTCGACGCGTCCTGGTGCGCCCCGCAGAAGGGTGCGAGCGTGCTGCCCGCACGCACACTCCACGGTCTCATTAGCCGTCTGCAGCAGTACCCGGCGGTGACCCTGGCGACGACCGCCCAACGCCGAGCCGCACAGCACCTCCTCAACGGCCTGGAGGCGCAGGCAGCTGCTCACTGGTCGACCCTGCAAGCAGCGCAGAGCGCCGGCTTCGTCGTCAAGACCGTCCCACGACCAAAGGGTGATCTGTCCGCCCACTACGTCCATGCCGAGCGCCTTCGCCAGGGGCCGATCGAGACGCAGCTCGACGTCCGTCGGCCGAAGGCGCTGATCTACGCCAACGAACCTGGCAGACCGCTCGTGCTCGTGGGTGTCATGTTCAGCATGCGGCGCGGGATACACGGGCCTACACCGGGCGGGCCCATCACCCGCTGGCACTCCCACGAGATCTGCGCAGTCGGAACCAAGCGCGGGCTGACGCCGCGACCAAACGGCTCGTGCCCGCCCCGGAGCGACACGCCATCAGGGAAGCGAGATGATGCACGTCTGGTTCACACGCGACTTGCGCAGCGCATTCGCCATACGCGCGCCCGAACCGGAACTGTGCAGGGACGGGCTCCTGCAGGGCCACTCATGCACGAACCCGAGCGGCTCGAAAGGGATGTAGCGCGCCCATGATCGGCCGGTTGACGGTGTTGCTGGTCGCCCCGCTCGTTGTGGCGTCGGCTGGGTTTGTCGCGGCGGGGTCGGGGAGCGCGCGGGCTGCGGTAGATGTGGCTGCTCCTGCAGGGCCGAAGGTGTCGATTACGAGTTTCGTCGCGCCCGTTTCGCACCCCAAGAGGATCACCGCGGGCCCGGACGGGGCGCTCTGGTTCACGAACGACGGGAACAACTCGATCGGGCGGATCTCGACCGGCGGCAAAGTCACGCGCTTCAGGCACGCGGGCATCGACAGGCCGCTGGGGATCGTCGCGGGGCCGGACGGCGCCCTCTGGTTCGCGAACGAGGGCGGCGACTCGATCGGGCGGATCACGACCGGCGGCATCGTCACGCTCTTCAGTGACGCGAGCATCCGCGGCCCGCAGGACATCGCCGCGGGGCCGGACGGCGCCCTCTGGTTCACCAACCGCGACTCGATCGGGCGGATCACGACCAGTGGCACCGTCACGAACTTCAGGAACGCGAGCGTCCGCGGCCCGTGGGGGATCGCCGCAGGGCCGGATGGCGCCCTCTGGTTCACCAACTATCGGGGCGACTCGATCGGGCGGATCACCATCAGCGGCACCGTCACGAACTTCAGGCAC
>JBGPLW010000006.1:0-20058 GCA_041486645.1 Gaiellaceae bacterium
CGGCGTCGGGAGCGGGCATGCGCAGCGTAGGCTCGACGGAGCTCACCAGAGAGCGGAGGCGCCGGCTTTGCCGGCGCCGGGAGCGGGCTTGAGCCCTCGCAGCCGCCGCGGCTGGGGCGGCGACCTGCCGGCGCCGCACGTCTGGCTGACGCTCGGGTATCGCTCCGTGTCGCAGGGCGACGGCGTCGCAATCATCGAGTGGGACGCGACGCCGGACTACTGCTTTCACGCGCCGTCGGGCCCGATCGTGCACGGCGGCATGGTGGCAACGCTGCTCGACACCGCGATGGGCGGCGCCTGCTGGTCGCTCCTCGCCGAGGACGAGAGCTTCCTGACCGCCGACCTGCGCGTCGAGTTCATGCGCTCGGCGCGCCCCGGGACGCTGCGGGCCGAAGGCCGCGTCGTGCAACGGAACCGCCGCGTCGCGTTCTGTTCCGCCGAGCTCTACGACGCCGGCGGCGCGCTGCTCGCGTCGTCGCGGTGCACGCAGATCATTCGGACCGACTGAGCATCCGCCGCTATCGCGCCAGCCGGCGCTCGAGGTTCGCCTTCACGACGGGCCAGTCGTCGTCGAGCACCGCGTACCATGCGGAGTCGCGGCGCTCGCCGCCGCGGACGACCATGTGCTTGCGGAAGACACCCTCGAAGGTCGCGGGCAGCGCCGCGAGTGCGGCGCGTGAACGTCCGTTCAACGCATCGGTCTTGAACTCGACGCGGTAGAAGCCCTCGTCTTCGAACGCGTGCTCGAGGAGGAGAAACTTCGCCTCCGTGTTCGCGCCCGTTCCCCACGCAGACGGCGTGACCCACGTGTTGCCGATCTCGACCACGCGGTCGTCGGGCCGCACGTTGAGGTAGCTCGTGTGCCCGACGACCTCACCGTCGAAGTAGTGCAGAAAGCCGAGGTCGACGGACTCGAACCACTCGTGGAAGAGCTCGCGGCTCTCGTGGCCGCTGATGCGCATCAACGTCCAGACGCGCGGGTCCTGCGATACCGCCCAAAGCTGATCCTCGTGCCGCGGCTCGAGCGGCTCGAGCCGCACCCGCCGGCCCTCGAGGGCTACGTGAAGCGCCAGGTGCCGCCGTCCTCGAACGAGCGCAGGATCCGCCGCGCGACCACCATCTTGTGCACCTCGTCGGCGCCGTCGTAGATGCGCGCGCCCCGCGCCATGCGATACATCACGGCGAGCGGCGTGTCGTCGGTGACGCCCAGCCCGCCGTGAACCTGGACCGCGCGGTCGATCACCTCGTTCAGCACCCGCGCTGCGAAGAACTTGATCAACGACACCTCGACGCGCGCTTCGTCGCCCTCGTCGAGCCGGTGTGCCGCCTGGAGCGTCATGAGGCGGCATGCCTGGATGTCGGCCGCCGACTCGGCGATCCAGTTCTGGACCGTCTGCTTCTCGGCAAGCGCCTCGCCGAACGCCTTGCGCTCGAGCGAGTAGGAGCACATCAGCTCGAACGCACGCTGCATCTGGCCGAGCCAGCGCATGACGTGGTGGATGCGACCCGGGCCGAGACGCTTCTGCGCGATGCGGAAGCCGTCGCCCGGCTCGCCGAGCACGTTCGACGCCGGGACCCGCACGTCGGTGAAGCGCGTCTCGCAGTGCGTGCCCCAGCCGCGGCCCTCGTGACCCATCACCGACACGCGGCGCACCAGTTCGTAGCCGGGCGTGTCCGTCGGCACCAGGATCATCGACGCCCGCTTGTGAGGCGTGGCGTCGGGATCGGTGACGACCATGACGACGCCGAAGCCCGCACCGTCGGCGCCCGAGGAGAACCACTTGTGCGCGTTGATCACCCACTCGTCGCCGTCGAGCACGGCCCGCCCTTGCAGGAGCGTCGGATCGGAGCCGGCCACTTCAGGTTCCGTCATGCCGAAGTACGACCGCGTCTCGCCTGCGACAAGCGGCTCGAGGAACCTTTGCTTCTGGTCGGGGGTCCCGTACAGGTGCAGGATCTCGCCGTTGCCGGCGTCCGGTGCCTGGCAGCCGAAGATCAGCTGCGCGATGAAGCTCCGGCCGATCTCCTCGTTCAGGTAGGCGTACTCGAGGAAACCGCTGCCGGAGCCGCCGGCCTCCGGCGGCAGGTGCGGCGCCCACAGATCGGCGCTCTTCGCTTCCTGCTGCAGTTCGCGGATGAGAGCGTCCGCTGCCTCGTCCTCGCGAAAGAGCGTCGGCTCGTTCGGATAGACGTGCTCCTCCATGAAGGAACGCACCCGCTCGCGCCGCTCGGCAACGAGGTCCGGGATGACAACAGTCGCCATCTGGAGCCATGATCGCAGAGATGCGTGAGGCGCTCCAACCGCAATTAGCCGCAATCCTGGGCCACGACGCCGAGCTCTCGGAACCGGTGCTCCTTGCCGGCGGGGCCTCGAAGGAGGCCTGGGCGCTCGATGCCGACGGCGAGCCGCTGCTCGTTCGGCGCGCGGCCGGCGGCGTGATCCACCGGCACACGCTGTCGCTGAAACACGAATTCGAGGTGCTCGTCGCAGCGCACGAGGCAAACGTGAAGGTGCCGCGACCGTACGGCTACCTTCCGGACCTCGCAGGGCGCGAGGCATTCGTGATGGAGCGGCTCGAGGGCGAGACGTTCGGGCGCCGCATCGTGCAGAAGGAAGAGCTCGAACATGCGCGGTTCCTCCTTCCCGTGCAGATGGCCGAGGAGCTCGCGAAGATCCACGCGATCCCGGCTGGGCGCCTGCCGTTTCTGCAAGAAGCACGTCTCGAGCGGATGGTCGACGAGCTCGACGAGGTCGGCGAGCCGCATCCCGCGATCGAGCTCGGGCTCTGGTGGCTGCGAGAGAACCGGCCGCCCGCCCGCGACGTCGTCGTCGTGCACGGCGATTATCGGATCGGGAACCTCGTCGTGAATGAGGACGGGCTCGTGGGCGTCCTCGACTGGGAGTTCGCGCATCTCGACGACCCGGTGCGCGATCTGGCCTTCGCGCTCGTTCGGGCGTGGCGGTTCGGCGTGCCCGAGAAACGGCTCGGCGGCATCGGCGACGTCGACCAGTACCTCGGCGCATACAACGAGCTGACGGGTTTCGGCGTCCGTCCCGAGGAGCTCGACTACTGGGAGCTCGCGGGCAACGTCGGCTGGGCGATCGGCTGTCTCACGCAGATGCAGCGGCACCTCACCGGCCAGGATCGAAGCGTCGAGCTCGCGACGCTCGGCCGGCTCGGCGCCGAGGTCGAGTACGAGATCGTCAACCTCCTCGAGCGGGTCGCGGCATGACCGAACGGCCGACAGCCCAGGAGCTGACCGAGGCGATCCTCGAGTTCCTCGGGGGCGAGATCCTGCCGACGCTTACCGACCACCGGCTGCGCTTCCGCATGCTCGTCGCCATGAACGCGCTCTCGATCGTCTACCGCGAGCTCGACGGGCTGCCGATCGAGGACGACACGGAGCGGCGCGAGCTCGCAGCCAGGATCCGGGCCGGCGACGTGCCGCCGGGGACGCTGCGCCATGTGAAGGCGGACGTCGAGGCACGATTGCGAATCGCGTCCCCGCGCTATCTCGAGGGCTACCGTGAAGCAGCCTCCGAGTAGACGGCGCGTCGAGAAGATGCGCGAGCGCGAGCGGAGCGTCGGCCTCGAGCCCGACGACTCCGCGGCGCAGTGGCTCGACGAGAACGCGCCGAAAGAGGAGTTCCAGGCGCCGAAGGCGGCGAAGAAGTCGAAGCTGCTGCACCAGTGGAAGCAGGCGCAGCAGAAACGGAAAGTCTGAATTTGCGGGAAATCCCGGTTGAAGCGACGACTGCCAGCGCGTAGGCTCATGCGATTCCGCGTCCAAGCTCCTGGAAACCAGCAACCGCCGAAGCGGCGATCGTCCTTCTGGCCGTCGGGCTCGCCTTCGCCGCGGGGTTCGCAGGCTGGGCCGTCGGCCATGCGACGCGGCACGCGGCGAATGCGCCCGTTGCCGCGAGCGGCGGATCGATCGACCCACACGTCGCCGCCGGCGCGCACGACTTCGTCGGCTTCGCCTGTTCGCAGTGCCACGGTGACCAAGGCCGCGGCGGCGTCTCGCCTGACGTGCCGGCGCTGACCACTGTCGCGAAGCAGCTGACGCCCACCCAGCTTCGCACGATCATCGACCACGGCCTCGGCGCGTCGGAGAACCCGAAGAAACCCTTCATGCCGGTCTGGGGCGCAGTGATCTCGGGGCAGCAGGTGTCCGACCTGATCGCGTATCTCCGCGCCGGCCTGCCGGCGGTGCCGACGGCGGAGCCGCCGCCGACGCCGACGGGGCAGGGCGCCGCGGTCGCAGGCTCCGTGCTCTACGTCCGCTACGGCTGCATCAACTGCCACGGCCCGAACGGCCTCGGTGGCGTTCCCAACCCGCAGTCGCCCGACAAGACGATCCCGCCGCTCGCCGGCGCCGACTTCCAGGGCGAGTTCAACACCGACAAGAAGATCACCGACTTCATCGTGTCGGGGAGCGTCATCGGGCGCGCCCCGATCGCGGCGATGCCGCACTGGGGCGGGATCATCCCGACCGAGAACCTGCAGGCTCTCGTCGCGTATCTGAAGACCCTGAAGTCCGGTTAGGGAGGGTCTGGCGCAACAGTGGCTGAGCCGCAGGGCCGCGCTGGACGCCGCGCTGCCGCGTCCTCGGTCGCCCCGCTAGCACCACTAGCGGGACTCCCTGCGTCCTTGCAATCGCGACGCCCATCGCACCCCTGCGACGAGCACCGTTGCGCCAGACCCTCCTAGAGAAACGCGCTCTCGCCGGTCAGCGCGCGGCCGATCAGCAGCTTCTGGATCTGGCTCGTGCCTTCGTACAGCGTCGACACGCGCGCGTCGCGCAGGTACTTCTGCACCGGGAACTCGTCGACGTAGCCGTAGCCGCCGTGCACCTGCACCGCCGCGTTCGCGGCGCGCACCGCGACCTCGCTCGCGTAGTACTTCGCCTGCGAGGCCGCGAGCGTGTACGGCCGGCCCGTGTCCGCGAGGAACGCGGCCTGCCAGGCCATCAGCCGGGCGGCTTCCGTTTCGACGGACATGTCCGCGAGCAGCTCCTGCACGAGCTGGAAGCCGGCGATCGGCTTGCCGAACTGGTTGCGGTCGGTCGCGTACGCCGTCGAGGCGTCGAGGCAGCCCGCGGCGATCCCGACCGAGCCGGCCGCGAGCGAGATGCGGCCGTTGTCGAGCGCCGACATCGCCACCTTGAAACCTGAGCCCTCCTCGCCGAGCCGCGCCGAGTCGGGAACGCGCACGCCGTCGAGGAAGAGCTCGGCGGTGTCCTGCGCGCGGAGCCCGAGCTTGCCGTCGATCTTCACGGCGGTGTACCCCTCGATCCCGGTCGGCACGAGGAAGCAGGTGATGCCGCGGGCACCCTTGCCGCCGCTCCGCGCGAAGACGAGCGCGACGCCCGCCCACGATCCGAGCGTGATGAAGATCTTCGACCCGTTCAGCACCCAGTGGTCGCCTTCCCGGTCCGCGCGCGTGATGAGCGACGCCGGATCCGAGCCGCTGCCCGGTTCGGTGAGCGCGTAGCACCCGAGCGCCTCGCCGCTGCACATCCTCGGCAGCCATTCGGCCTTCTGCTCCTCCGTCCCCCACTTCGCGATCGTCTTGCCGGCGAGGCCGTTGTTGACCGAGACGATCCCGCGCACCGACGAGTCGGCGCGCCCGAGCTCTTCCATCACGAGGCAGTACGACATCGTGTCGAGCCCCATGCCGCCGTGCTCCTCGGGCAGGGCGCAGCCGAGGAAGCCGACGTCGGCGAGCTTCGCGACGATGCCGAGGTCCATCCGTTCGGTGCGGTCCCACTCGCGCGCGTGCGGGACGATCTCGCGGTCGCAGAACGCGCGCGCGGTCTCTCGGATGAGCTGCTGCTCCTCGGTCAGCGCGAAGTCCACGACCGACGTATTCTCTCGCAGATGCCGAACCTCGCGGGGAAGGTTGCGATCGTGACGGGCGCCGGACGGGGCATCGGCCGCGCGCATGCGCTCGCGCTCGCGGCGGCTGGAGCGAACGTCGTCGTCAACGACCTCGGCGCTGCGCTCTCGGGCGAGGGCCACGACGACACGCCGGCACAGCAGGTCGTGCAGGAGATCGAGGCCGCGGGCGGCGAAGCGGCGGCGAACGGCGAGAACGTCGCGGACTTCGCGGGAGCCGAGCGGATGGTCGCGCAGGCGCTCGACCGGTTCGGGCGCCTCGACATCCTCGTGAACAACGCCGGCATCCTGCGCGACCGCATGCTGGTGAACATGACCGAGGACGAGTGGGATGCGGTCATCGCGGTGCATCTCAAGGGGCACTTCGCGCCGACGCGGCACGCGGCTGCGTACTGGCGCGAGCGCTCGAAAGCGGGCGACGAGGTCAAAGGGCGCGTGATCAACACGTCGAGCCCGTCGGGCGTCTTCGGCAACGTGGGCCAGGCGAACTACGGAGCCGCGAAGGCCGGCATCGCCGGCTTCACACTGATCGTCGCGCAGGAGCTGCAGCGCTACGGCGTCACCGTCAACTGCCTGGCACCGAACGCGCGCACGCGCATGACCGAGGACACGTTCGACATGGGCGCACCGAAGGAGGGCTTCGACCCGCTCGACCCGTCGAACATGTCGCCGCTCGTCGTCGCGCTCTGCGCGGATGACGCCCAGAGCATCACCGGCCAGGTCTTCCACGTCTGGGGCGGCGCGATCAACGCCCTCAAAGGCTGGAGCGCAGGCGAGCTCTTCGCCACCGACGAGAAGTGGGACGCCGACGCGCTGCTCCACGAGCTCGTCGACCGCTTCCCGGACGGCGTGGCGCCCGGCGGGATGATCGCCGGCATGCAGGCCGCCGGCGGCCAGTCGCTTCGCGCGCAGTGACAGCGCCTGTCCGGCGCCGCATCTACCTGATGCGCCACGCGCAGGTGCGCTACTTCCAGGGCGAGCACCCGCACGACGTGCTGCTCACGCCGGAAGGGCGCGTCCAGGCGGAGGCCGCCGCGCAGGCGCTCCGCGGCGTCGAGTTCGACCGCGTGATCACGAGCGGACTGCCGCGCACCCTCGAGACCGCGCGCACCGTTGCGCCCGACGCGGAGATCGAGGAGAACCCTGCGCTCCGCGAGATCGAGAGTGGCGAGCTCCGCGGCGTTGCGCCCGAGACGGTGCAGGAGATGATGACCGCCGCCTTCCGCGGCATCGTCCCGCACGACACCCGCTTCCTCGGGGGCGAGACGATCGGCGAGCTCTTCGACCGCGTCCTGCCCGAGCTCGACGCGCTCCTCGACGACCCTGCCTGGGACGTCGTCCTCCTCGTCCTGCACGGAGCCGTGAACCGCGCGATCCTCGGGCGCGCGCTCACGGGTGGTCGCACGTTCCTCGGCGCATTCGAGCAGGCGCCCGCCTGCATCAACGTCCTCGACGTCGATCTGGAAGGAGGCTTCATCGTGCGCGCCGTGGCATACACGCCGTACGACCCGGTCAGCGCGGCTGCATCGCGACAGACGACGATGGAGCACCTCTGGCGGGAGTACCTCGACGCTCGGCGCCGAAGCCCGTAGAGTCCGCGCCAACCGAGATGGGCCTCCTCTCGCTCCAACACGCCTCCCTGCGGTTCGGCGGAATCGTCGCGCTCGACGACGTCTCCCTCGAGGCGCAGGAGGGCACGATCTTCGGCCTGATCGGCCCGAACGGGGCAGGGAAGACGACCGCGTTCAACGTGATCACGCGCCTCTACCGGCTCGACGCAGGCGACGTCGTCTTCGACGGCAAGTCGCTGCTGCACACGCCGCCGAGCCGCGTCGTGCGACTCGGTATTGCCCGCACCTTCCAGAACGTCGAGCTCTTCCCGACGATGACAGTGCTCGAGAACGTGCTCGTCGGCGCCCACACCGTCTCGCGGTTCCAGCCCGAGCGCACCGTCCGCGCACACGCGCACGAGATGCTCGAGTATGTCGGGATCGACGACGTCGCGAGCCGGCCGGCAGCGGGCCTCCCGTTCGGAACGCTGAAGCGCATAGAGCTCGCGCGCGCGCTCGTCTCGAAGCCGCGGCTGCTCCTGCTCGACGAGCCGGCGGGCGGCCTGAACCACGAGGAGGTCGACGGGCTCGCGGAGTTCATCCACCGCATGCGGGACGAGCTGAAGCTGACCGTTCTCCTCGTCGAGCACCACATGAACCTCGTCATGCGCGTGTCCGACCACGTGCACGTCCTCAACTTCGGCCGCACGATCGCAAGCGGCCCGCCGCAGGACGTGCAGCGCGACCCCGCCGTCATCGAGGCATATCTCGGCGGCGAACTCGAGGAGGCCTCCTGATGGCACCCCTCCTCGAGCTCGAGAACGTCACCGCGCGCTACGGCCCGGTCCAGGCGCTGCACGGCGTGTCGCTGACGGTCGACGAGGGCCAGATCGCGGCCGTGCTCGGTGCAAACGGCGCCGGAAAGACGACGACGCTGCGAACGGTCTCGGGCACGGTGCGCCGTGACGGCGACCTGCGCTTCGACGGAAAGCCCCTTGCGAACGTCGGTCCCGACGGGTCGGCGCGGCTCGGGATCGCGCATGTGCCGGAAGGCCGCGGCACGTTCGCCGAGCTCACCGTGTGGGAGAACCTGCGGCTCGGCGCCTATACGCGGCGCGGTTCGGCCAAGGACGACTTCGCGCGCGTCCAGACGTACTTCCCGTGGCTCGAGGAGCGCCGCGCGCAGCAGGCCGGAACGCTGAGCGGCGGCGAGCAGCAGATGCTCGCCCTCGCGCGCGCGTTCATGCAGCGGCCGCGGCTGCTTCTGCTCGACGAGCCGTCGCTCGGCCTCGCGCCGCTCCTCGTCACGGAGATCTTCCGGATCATCAAGGAGCTGAACGAGAACGAAGGCCTCACGGTGGTCGTCGTCGAGCAGAACGCCCACATCGCGCTGCAGCTCGCGCAGACGGCGTTCGTGCTCGAGGTGGGCCGCGTCGCGCTCTCGGGGCCGAGCGCCGAGCTCCAGCAGCACGAGTCCATCCGGCGGAGCTACCTGGGCTACTGATGACTGCGTTCGCCCAACGACTCGGGTCGATGCGAAAGAACGCCGTCGGCACGGGCGCCTCGGTTCCGGTGGTGCTGTTTCTCATCGCGGCTGCCGCGTTCCTCGTAATCGGCTCGCTCGTGAGCAACATCTTCGCGCAGCAAACCGTCGCAGGTCTCGCGCAGGGCGCGATCTTCGGCAGCCTCGCACTCGCGCTCGTGCTCATCTACCGCGCGACCGAGGTGATCAACTTCGCGCAGGGCGAGATGGCGATGGCGACGACGTACATCGCGTACCAGCTCACCCTGTGGGGGCTCAGCTACTGGCTCGCGTTCTTCCTCACGCTGCCGATCGCGTTCCTGCTCGGCATGGCCGTGCAGGTCGTCCTCATCCGGCCTGTGCAGCAGTCGATCATCGCAGTCGTGATCATCACCGTCGGCATGTTCATCCTCATCGACGGCCTCGTCACCTGGATCTGGGGCGCGGATCTCAAGTTCATGAAGGCGCCGTTCGGCAACACCGTCTACCACGCGGGCGGCGTCGCGTTCTCCCGCCAGGACATCGGCGTCCTCGCCGTGTCGGTCTTCTCGGTGATCCTGCTCTGGCTCCTCTTCCAGTTCACGAAGGTCGGCCTGGCGATGCGCGCGGCGGCGCTGCGGCCGGCGGCTGCGTCGCTCGTCGGCGTGCGGGTCAACTGGATGCTCGCGATGGGGTGGGGCCTTGCGTCGGTGCTCGGCGCGGTCGCCGGTCTCATGACCGAGCCGACGCAGTTCCTCCAGCCGACGATGATGCAAGCGATCCTGCTGTACGCATTCGCGGCCGCGGTGCTCGGTGGGCTCGAGAGCCCGGCGGGAGCGGTCGTCGGCGGTCTCTCGCTCGGCGTCTTCCTGAACCTCATCGGTCAGTACATCGGCTTCGCGACGCCCGAACTGCGACTGCCGATCGCGTTCGCAGTGCTTCTGCTCGTGCTCCTTGTGAAGCCGACCGGTCTCTTCGGCCGTAAGCAGGTGAGGCGCGTATGAAGTTCATCCCGGCCGCCGTCGCAGCAATTGTCGTCGCGATCCTGCCGTTCTTCCTGAGTGGCTACCACGAGGGCCTCGCGGTGTACGTCGCGATCTACTTCGTCGCGATCCTCGGCCTCAACATCCTCACCGGCTACACGGGCCAGATCTCGATCGGCCACGGCGGCTTCATGGCGATCGGCGGCTACACGACGGCACTGCTTTCGCACTACGAGCACTGGAACCTGATCCTCACTCTGCCGGCGTCGCTCGGCATCACATTCCTCGTCGGCATCCTCGTCGGGATTCCGGCGCTGCGGCTGTCCGGCGTGTATCTCGCGCTCGCGACATTCGGGTTCGCGGTGTCGGTTCCGCAGCTGCCGCTCAAGTTCTCGAAGTTCCTCGGCGGTTCGAACGGCATCCATGCCGATCACTCGGTCACGCATCTCTGGCTCTACGTCGTCAGCTGGTCGTGCGCCGGGATCGCGTTCGTCCTCGCGTGGCTCCTGCTCCGCGGCCGCACCGGACGCGCCTTCCGCGCCGTGCGCGACAGCGAAGTCGCCGCGGCGTCCTCCGGGGTCGCGCTGCCGATCTACAAGACGCTCGCCTTCGGTGTCTCGGGAGCCTTCGCGGGCGTCGCCGGCTCAGTGCTCGTTCTCGCCACGAACGGCTTCGCCCAGCCGAGCGAGTTCGGCGTGCTCGTCTCGCTCCAGATCCTGATCGGCGCCGCCGTCGCCGGCCTCGGCTCGCTCTGGGGGGTCGTCGTCGGCGGTGTCTTCATCGGCCTCCTCCCCTCCGTTTCGGCCAGCGTTCCTCTGATCGGCTCCTCCCACGGCCAGGACGTCGTCTTCGGCCTGATCGTGATCCTCGTCATGCTTTTGCTCCCGAACGGGGTCGCCGGGCTTCTTCGCCGCTTTGAACCGCTAGTCAAGACTGCTATCAAACCCGACCGGTAGGCGTCATAATCGGCACCCCGGTATTCCGTAGCGAAGCCGGGCTCATTCCACGCGTATGGAGGGTCGGATGGGTATGAAGGGCAGACTCCTGGCGGTACTCGCCGGGGTAGCGATCGTCGCAGGCATTGCCGTCACAGCGGCATTCGGAGCGCACAAGTCAGATCCGGGCATCAGCGCCTCGACGATCACGATCGGCGGCACGTTCCCGCTGACGGGACCGGCGTCGCTCTACAAGACGATTCCCGCGGCAGAGAAGGCGTACTTCGACTACATCAACGATCACGGCGGCATCAACGGCCGCAAGATCGACTTCAAGATCGTCGATGACGCGTATGACCCCTCGAAGACCGTTCCGCTCACGCAGCAGCTCGTCGAGCAGGACAAGGTCTTCGCGGTCTACGGCAGCCTCGGCACCGCGCCGAACCTCGCGATCTGGGACTACCTCAACCAGAAGAAGGTCCCGCACGTCCTGCTCGCGACGGGCGACTCGTACTGGGGCTTCTCCGCGAAGAAGTACCCGTACACGATCGGCTTCCAGCCGGACTATCCCGGTGAGACGAAGATCTACGGCCAGTACATCAACGCGAACCTCAAGGGCGCAAAGATCGGCGTCCTCTACCAGAACGACTCGTACGGCAAGAACTACTACGCAGGCCTGCGCGTCGGCCTGGGCACGAACAAGAGCTCCATCGTCAGCGCTCAGCCGTACGACCTGTCGGCCGGCAACGTGACACAGCAGATCCTCGCGCTGAAGGCGTCGGGGGCCGACACACTCGTCATCCTCGCGACGCCGACGCCGACGATTCAGGCGCTCGTCACCTCGACGAAGGTCGGTTGGACGCCCGCCAACGTGTTCATCAACAACGTGTCGGCGGTCGGAACGTTCATCAAGCTCGCGGCGGCAAACGGCGCGAAGGTCGACGGTGCGATCTCGGCGGGCGCGTATGTCGACGCATCGGTGCCGGCCGAGACGAACTGGCCGGGCGTCAAGCTCGCGAAGCAGATCGTCGCGCAGTACGCGCCGAGTCTCGACGTGACCAACAGCCTGACGATCTACGGACTCGCGAACGCGTGGACGATGGCGTACGGGCTGAAGAACGCGGGCAAGACCCCGACTCGTGCGGGGCTGATGAAAGCGCTGCATAACCTCGACCCGAAGAAGGCGAAGAACCCGTTCCTCTTCCCGGGCGTGAAGCTCCAGACCGGTCTTCACGACAACTTCCCGCTCGAGCAGGAGGTTCTCATCCGCTGGGGCGGCGGCGCGACGGGCTACTGGACGCCGTTCGGCACGCTCTACAGCAAGATCCGCTAACACGGCGGACGTCGTTGTCATCGGTGGCGGCGCCCTCGGCGCCGCCACCGCCTTTCACCTGCGGCGGCTCGGTGTGCGTGACGTCGTGCTGCTCGAGCGCGACGCGCTCTCGTCCGGGTCGACGAGCAAGTCGGCGGGCGGCATCCGCACACAGTTTGCGGACGAGCTGAACATCCGCATTGCGCTGCGCTCACTGCCCGAGTTCGAAGAGCTCGGCGACGCGATCTCGTTCCGGCAGAACGGCTACCTGTTTCTGCTCGACAACGAGGACGACGTGGCGACCTTTCGAGCCGCGCTCGAGTTGCAGCACGCGCTCGGCGTCGAGTCGCGCGAGCTCTCGCCGGCGGAAGCGAAGGAGCTCGTGCCGCAGCTCGCGGTCGACGACCTGCTCGCCGCGACGTACTGCGCGCGCGACGGCTACGCGACGCCGGAGGCCGTTGTCCAGCATTACGCGTCGGCGTCCGGCGCCGTGATCAAGCAGGGTTGTGCGGCGACGGGCATCGCCGTCGAGAGCGGACGCATCGTCGGCGTCGACACGGTGGCGGGCCGCATCGCGACGGACACCGTCGTCTGCTGCGCGGGCATCTGGTCACGCGACGTCGGCGCGCTCGCCGGCGTCGAGCTGCCGGTCGACGGCGAGGCGCGCTCGATGTGGTTCACGCCGCAGGACGGCGGTCTACCCGAGCGCCTGCCGCTGACGATCGACTTCTCGACGGGCTTCTACGTCCACCGCGAAGGGCCAGGGCTCGCGTTCGGCGGGCGCGAGCGCGCGCTCGAAGACGTCGCTGAAGCGGCGGCACGCCGACTGCCGGTGCTCGCGGATCTGCCGGTGCAGTCGTCCTGGTGGGGCTGGTACGACGTGAGCCCCGACTGGAACGCGCTCGTCGGCGAGGCGCCGCACGTGTCGCGCTTCCTCTACGCGACCGGCTTCTCGGGACACGGCTTCCAGCAGGCGCCGGCAGTCGGGGAACATCTGGCGGAGCTCGTCGTCGGCCGCAAGCCCACACTCGACCTCTCGGCGTTCTCGGCGGAGCGATTCGCCTCAGGAGCCGAGCGACCGGAGGCCTTCGTCGTCTAACGGGGCCGGCTCAGGGCCGCGCCCGACCTGCGCGGGCGCGGCAAGACCACGCACGGCTTGGGAGCGCGGCCACGAACCAGGTCCCCCGAGCGAGCAAAGCGAAGCGGTCGCGAGGGGGGAACTAACTCGGCCAGCGGGCGAGCGAGCGGCGCAGGTCGTACTTGCCGCCATCGCGGCACTCCGCCGACCAGTACCGCGGCGACGTCGTGCGCCGGGTCGGATACATGCGGGTCGCGTAGAACGTCGCGAGCGACTGCGACTCGGCAACCGACGCGCCGAGCTTGTTCGCGACGAACCAGATCGACTGGAGGCCGTAGCACTCGACCTGCGCCTCGTTGCGATACCCGAGGATGTGGTACGACTCGTGCGCGACGACGGCGAGCGACATCGCGATGTTCCCCACCTGCGAGCAGTCGGCGGCTGAGCACGTGCGCGGATCCCAGCGCGCGGGCGCCTGCCGGAACCACGCGAGGTACGTGCACTCTGCCGGACGCATGAGGAAGTAGTCGACCGGACCGGTGCTCGAGAACGGCGTCACGCCGAGGACGCGCGGATCGGACTCACCGATCGACCCGCAGCGAACGGAGACGGTGTGCCCCGTCAGCCGGCGGGCAACGGCCTCACCGATCTGCTCCTCGTAGGTCGCCGGGCGCGCGAGGAGGGCGCGGTCCGCGGCCGTGAGGGGGCGCGCCTCCGCGTGCGCGACGGACGCTGCGGTGCCGGCGAAGGCGACCGCCGCGAGCAGAAGTGCGAGGCGCATTACTCAGCTATCGGCAAGAAGCGCCGGATCCGTTACCGGCGCTCGGCAGGCAAAGCGCTCGCAGACGTAGACGGCGGCCTGCCCGTCCACGAAATCCTTGCCCTCGAGCAGCGGCACGCCGTCGCCGGGCCCGAAGGCGACGACCGTGTTCGCGCCGAAACCGGCGACGGCCGCGCGGGCGACCGGGCTCGCCGGGTCGCCGACAATCGCGACCTCGCGCGGCGGCGAGAGGTGCAGGTCGAGCGCGCAGAGCGCCCAGCCGAACGCCTGTGGCGCACGGGGGATCGCGTCGCGCACGAGCCGTAGCACGCCGACCGCGCGACGCTCGAGCTCGTCGTCGCCCCAGAGCCGCGCGAGCCGGAGCAGCACGAACGCGAGCATCGAGTTGCCCGACGGCGTCGGGTTGTCGTCGAGGTCCTTCTGCCGCGCGACGAGCGCCTCTCCGTCGGACGGCGTCAGGAAGAAGCCGCCGTTCGCGTCGTCGGCGAACAGCTCGACGGCGAGCAGCGCGATCCGGCGCGACTCGTGCAGCCAACGCAGGTCGCCGGTCGCGACGTGGAGCTCGTAGAGACCGTGCGCGACGTTCGCGTAGTCCTCGAGGTAGCCGGTGCCCTTCGCGACGCCGTCGCGCCAGGTGCGATGGAGCCGCCCGCTCGTGGAGAGCGGGCCGAGCAGGAACTCGGCGAGTGCGCGAGCCGCGTCGAGGTAGTCGGCGCGGTCGAGCCTCCGCCCCGCTTCTGCGAGCGCCGCGAGCATGAGCCCGTTCCACGCGGCGATCGCCTTGTCGTCCCGCAGCGGCTGCGCACGCCGTTCGCGCGCCGCGAGCAGCGCGGCGCGCTCGTCGCGTGTGAGACGGCCGCGGATGATGTAGCGGCCGTGCTCGAACGGCTGCAGCAGCTCTTCGCGCGGCACCTCGTGCGGCTCCCACGTAAACGTCAGCCCCTCGATCCCGTCGGTGTCGGCGTCCTGCGCGGACGCGAAGCCGCCGCCCTCGAGGCTCAGCTCGCGCAGGACGTAGTCGAGCGTCTGTTCGGCGATCCACCGGTAGCCCGGCTCCTGCGTCAGAACCCATGCGTGCAGGTACGCGGGAACAAGCAGCGCGTTGTCGTAGAGCATCTTCTCGAAATGCGGGACGAGCCACTGCCCGTCGACCGAGTAGCGATGAAAGCCGCCGCCGACGACGTCGTACATCCCGCCCGCTCGCATCCCGTCGAGCGTTCCGAGCGCCAGGTCGAAGACGCCGCGGCGCAGCAGGAACTCGATCGTCGAGGCGGGCGGGAACTTCGGCGCGTGGCCGAAGCCGCCCCATTGCGGGTCGTACTGCGTGCGGAGCGCGTCGACCGCGTGCGTCATCAGCCCGTCGGTCAGCGGCTCGCTCGAGGGCTGTGTGCGCGCATTGCGCTGCAGCGCGTCGACGAGCGCCTCCGCCTGCTTCGCGACGTCGTCGCGCTGTGTGCGATACGCCTCGGCGAGCGCTACGAGCACCTGCTGGAACGCGGGCATGCCGTGCCGCGGCTCCGGCGGGTAGTACGTTCCACCGAAGAACGGCTCGCCCTGCGGTGTCAGGAAGACCGTCATCGGCCAGCCGCCATGCCCGCTCAGCGCGACAACGGCGTCCATGTAGACGGAGTCGACGTCGGGGCGTTCCTCCCGGTCGACCTTGATGCTCACGAAATGCTCGTTCATGACCTGCGCCGTCGCCTCGTCCTCGAAGGACTCGCGCTCCATCACGTGGCACCAGTGGCATGCCGAGTAGCCGACGGAGAGGAGCACGGGCTTGTCCTCGGCGCGGGCGCGCTCGAACGCCTCGTCGCCCCACGGGTACCAGTCGACGGGGTTCCCGGCGTGCTGGAGGAGGTAGGGGCTGGTTTCCCGGGCGAGGCGGTTCACGGCGATGAGATCATTGCTGACATGAGCTACGAGACCCTCGAGGTAGGCGCCGTCTACCGCAGCCGCTTCGGGCGCACCGTGCTCGAGGCGGACAACGTGTGGTTCACGCTGCTGACGCTCAACACGAACCCGATCCACTTCGACGCCGCGTACGCCGCGAAGACCGAGTGGGGCCGCCCGCTCGTCGACTCGACGTTCACACTCGCGCTCGTCACGGGGCTGTCGGTCGTCGACGTCTCGGAGCAAGCGGTCAATCTCGGCTGGCGCGAGGTTCGGCTGCCTGCGCCCGTCTTCGCCGGCGACACGATCCGCGCCGAGACGGAGATCCTCCAGAAGCGCGAGTCGCGCTCGCGGCCCGGACAGGGAATCGTCACCGTACATACGCGCGGCCTGAACCAGAACGACGAGCTCGTGATCGAGTTCGAGCGGACGGTGATGATGCCGCTTGCTTGAGACGGCGCGCCTCGTGCTGCGGATGCCGCGGCTCGAGGATGTGGACGACTTGCTCGAGTTCGCCGGCGACGCCGAGGTGATGCGGTGGATCAGCGGCGAACCGGGCGGTCGCGATGTGGCGGTCGAGCACGTCGAGCGCTGGCTCGCGCGCTGGGACGCGAACGGCGTCGGCCAGTTCGTGGTCGTCGCGAACGGTCACATCATCGGCCGCGTGGGACTGCTCGTGTGGGACTCGCGGTCGTGGGAGATCTCGAACTACGACAGTGCCGGATCCGCGGCCGAGACCGAGCTCGGCTGGGCGATCTCGAGCGCGCACTGGGGTCACGGCTACGCGCCCGAGGCGGCAGCAGCAGTGCGCGGCTGGGCGCATGCCGAGCGCGGCCTCGAGCGGGTCATCTCGCTCATCGATCCGCGCAACGTCCGCTCGATCAGGGTCGCGGACAAGCTCGGCGCGGAGCCGGAGCAGCTCGTGCGGTCGACGTACGGTCCCATGATCGTCTGGGTTCACCCGCGCCGCTGACGGAACCAGAGCGTCCAGACGAGCGGCGTCGCGAGCAGAACGGCAAGCCACGTCCACGTCGCCTTCGGCTCGAGCGACGACGGGACCGTCCAGGACGTCCAACCGCGCTCGGCGACCTGTTCGAGCCAGTCGTCGTTCGCCATGTTGCCGACCCCGTACGCGGCGGCGAGCGCGAGGTAGAGCGAGATGCGATTCGGCAGGCGCGAGAGCAGCAGCGCCGTCCCGACGATGAGGAGGCCCTGAAAGCCGTGGTGCACCCCGTGGTGAACGGCCGCATGCGGCGCGTTGCCATGAAACGAGACGATCTTCCCCGTCTGGAAGAGCGATCCAAGAACGGGGACGCCGTCGAGGTAGAAGCCGAGCTCTGCCGCGATCCACGGCGACGCGAGCAGCACGAGCAGTGCGGCAAGCGCGATGCGCACACGGTCGCCTCGCCGTTCGCGCGCCTGCGGCAGCCTCGCGAACGGTGTCAACGCGAACGCGAGCACTACGCCCAGCGCCGGTACGACGTTGATCCAGCGCGCATCGAGATCGCTCTGCCGCACGACTCCCGGGACGACGACCACGAGTGAGAGCACCGCCGCGACGGCGGCGAGCACGCGCAGCCGCGGCGAGAGAAACGGCGCGATCACGCCGAGCACGGCGAGTGCGATCAACGCGTCCGGGAAGTTCAGATCGACGAGGACGCGGCTCGCCCCGCCGCGCACGCCGCTGTGCGAGACGTTGTAGAGCTCCGCGGCCGGCAGGCGCGAGTACGTCACGAACACCGCGACCGCCGCGGCCGCCACGAGAATCCACGCAGCACGGAGCTCTCGCATGCTGCCGGGATTGTCTACGGCCAGCGGCCTGCGCGGTAGACGTAGCCCTCGAGCTCCCGGCCGAGCAGGCTCTCGAGCCACGCGGAGACCGCGACGAGCGCGTCGAGGTCGACGCCGGTCGCGATGCCCTCGCCCTCGAGGATGTAGACGAGGTCTTCGGTCGCGACGTTGCCCGTCGCGCGAGGTGCGTACGGGCAGCCGCCGAGGCCGCCGACGGAGGCGTCGAGCAGGTGTGCGCCGGCCTCGAGCGCGGCGAGACAGTTCGCGTAGCCGCTGTTGCGGGTGTTGTGCCCGTGGAAGCCTGCAGCGCCCGTACGCTCCACGAGCATGCGCACCGACCGGGGCGTCGCCACCCCGATCGTGTCCGCGAGCACGACCTCGGCGCGGCCGGCGAAGCGGTGCGCGAGATCCACGACGACGCCCGGGTCGACGCGGCCCTCGAACGGACAGCCGAAGCACACCGAGATCGTGACCGTCGCCGGCATCGCGCCGGCGTCGTCGAGAATCACGTTCATCCGCGCGACGGCCTCCTCGAGCGTCGCGTTGCCGTTCCGCTCGTTGAAGGTCTCCGTGGCGCCGAAGGTCACGTTGACGCGGTCGAGACCGCTCACTGCGAAGCGCTCCCAGCCGCGCTCGTTCAGCACGAGACCGGAGTACTCCGTGCCGGCGCGGCGCTCGATCGCGGCGGCGACCTCCTCGGCGCCCGCCATTTGCGGGACGCGGTCGTCGCGGACGAAGCTCACCGCCTCGACGCGCGGCAGGCCGGCATCGGCGAGCCGGTTCACGAGCTCCGCCCGCATCGCGGGCTCGAAGGTCTCGGGCTCGTTCTGGAGCCCGTCGCGAGGGCCGACGTCGCAGAGCGTTACGGTCACGCAGGCAGCGTACTCAGCGCGTCCCGAGCTCCATCCCGAGAAGCCGCGGCAGGGCGGCGCCGGCCCGCGCAAGAAGGGGCGGCGCCGCGCCTCGTTCCTCCGCGGCTTCGCACGCCATGATCGAGGCGCGCACGAGGCCGCCGCCCAGACGCCGGAACGGCTCGGGCGGCAGCGACGGCACCCGCCGTGTGACGAGCGGCAGCTGCGTCCACTCGTCGTCGGTGCGGAGCGCGAGCGACGCGAGGATCTGGCCGCCGAGCCAGCTCGGGCCGACGCCGTGGCCCGAGTAGCCGGCGCCGTAGTGGAGCCTCGTGCCCGGCTTCGTGCCGAAGAAGGGCAGGTGGTCGGCCGAGACGTCGATCGGGCCTCCCCACGAGCGTTCGACGCGCGCACCGTCGAGCCCCGGCAGCAGGCGGCGCAGCCCGGCCTCGGCGCGGGCGGCCGTCGGCGAATCGCGGCTGAAGCGGTCGTCGATCTTGCCGCCAAAGCCGATCGGCCCGGAGCCGCTGCCCATGAGCACACGCCCGTCGTTCAGCGTGCGGAAGTAATGGATGAACATGCGTCCGTCGACAATCGCCTCCCCGCCCCTCCAGTTGATCTGCTCGAGGAGCTCCGGCACCGGCTCCGTCAGCACGACGTACGAGCCGAAGTTCGTCAGGCTCCGCGCGGCGGGTCGCCACGACGTGAGCGCGGCGTTCGTCGCGAGCACGATCTCGGGCGCGCGCAGCGTTCCGTTCGGCGTTGCGATCTCGCCGTCGCGCACGCGTAGCGCGGGCGTCTGCTCGTGGATCGTCACGCCGGCGGCGAGCGCGTGGCGTCGCAGCGCACGCACGAGCAGGGCGGGATGCACCGTCGCGCCGTCACGGAAGTAGACGCCGCTCCGGAAGACGGGCGAGCGCACGCGCTGCGCGAGCTCCTCTGTTGAGAGCGCGACCGCCTCCTCGGGATGACCGACGCGTGCGGCCGCTTCGACGGACCGCTCGACCGATGCGTCCTGGGCCGGCGCCGCGGAGACGTTGAGCCGCCCGCTATCGCGCAGCCAGACGTCGTCGCCGAGCGCGCGCACGGCCGGCACGATCCGCTCGCCGGCGCGGCAGAGGCGGAGCGCGTCCTCGACACCGAGCACCCGGAGCACCGACGAGAGCGCCGACCAGTAGCCGTGGCAGAAGCCGCCGTTTCGCCCGCTCGGGCCCGCGCCGCAGATCTCGGCCTCGAGGACCGTCACGCGCACGTCGGGGTCGCGCTCGCGGAGGGCGAGCGCCGTCCAGAGGCCGGTGTAGCCGCCGCCGACGATCGCGACGTCGGCGGTCGCGTCACCGGTCAGCTTCGGTGCCTCGGCGGCGCCGGTCTCGCGCGACAGCGCGTCCTCCAGCCACCAGGACGGGAGATACGGAGCGACAGTCACGCGTTGCGCGCGCGGCGGTTCTGGAGCAGCACGTTCGCGAGCATGCCGCCGACCGCGACGA